>NZ_WUDQ01000180.1:0-6746 GCF_009827695.1 Paenibacillus sp. OT2-17
AACGGATATGCCTACGCTTATCGTCTGGAAAAGGACGGCTTCTCGTTGGCTTACTGTTCGGATTCGATTGGATTGAATGAGGTGGAAATTCTGCCCTTGCACAATCTGAATTTGCTCGTCCTGGGAACGAGTTTTTATCATGAGGAGGCCGAGTATGCCACCCGTTCCGTATATGACATGCTGGAGGCTCAGGAGCTTATAGGAAGGCTTAAGCCTGAAAGCACGGTATTTACACATATGTCCCATGATGTGGATGTCACACGCAACTATGGGCTTCTGGAAGGGATTAGCTTGGCACACACCGGCATGAGTTTGCCGTTAGAATAAAGGTGCCCTTTACCTTTACATCGTTCGACTGATACGTAGAAGTGTGGAGATTCCTTCTTTGATTTGTAGCTCGTTGGCGTATGAATAAGACAGCCGTATATGCGTTTTACCCTCTGCGCCGATGGGATCAAACACATTGCCGGTGACAAAGGATACGGACTCTTGTATACCTTTGGCAAGTAATTCATTAGGTTTCAACGTAGAAGGCAGCTGGAGCCACAGGTTGAGTCCCCCTGCCGGGCTGGTCCACGTCCAACCGGAGTCGCGGAGACTGTCTTCCATCGTTTCCTTACGAATCTGGAGCGCGATACATAGCTTTTTAATATGCTGCTGCATACGTGGAGATTGAAAGTATTCTAAAAACAGCTTTTGATTCAGCAGTGGCGATCCATTGTCCACTAACGCTTTGACGTTCAGCAGGCTGTTCATGAGCTGTGGTCGGCAGGTCACGGCTGCGATTCGTAGACCGGGTGCGACATATTTACTGTAACTTCGAATGTAGACGACGCTTCCCGAAACATCATAGGCGAAAATCGGAGAAGGGGGCTTTTGCCCAAAGCTAATGTCATAGGTGCTGTCATCCTCAACAATAAGGCAGCCATAGCGCTCGGCTAGTTCAGGCAGTCGTTTGCGCTGCTCATCGGGGACCGTAAAGCCCGTCGGGTTGTGGAATGTTGGATTCATATAAAAGAGGCGTGGTTTTTCCGTTTTCATGCACCACTCAATCTGGTCCATATCATAACCTTCTGGTCGAATATCAGTCATAGTCAGACGTGCGCCTAGTCTACGGAATATTTCCATAGCGGGGCCATAGGCAGGGCGTTCGATCAATACACGGTCTCCTGTACGGAGCAGAGATCGGGCAATTAAATCAATGGCTTGCTGTGCTCCAGAGGTAATCAGCACTTCATCCGGTGATAAAGCAAAATGCTTATCCACGCTAAAATGCTGCGCCATGGCCTCCCGAAGCTCGGCATCGCCCTGTACAGCGGAATAGGTGGCCGCTACTTTTGGATGCTTTTCAAATACCTGCATCATCAGCTCTCCCCAGAATCGGTTGGGCAGGAGAGAGGGGTCAATCAGCGCTTTGGAAAACTGGAAATTCGCATTTACCGATTGAACGCGGCTAAGTCCATCCATTCCTCTCCAGGCTGAAACTGACGGATCATCTGCCGCATGGGCAGATTCGGAGTGAATCGTGAGGTCAATGGACGAATGTCCCGAGTAGCCAGCATATTTTGCATGCCCAGTCGCTTGGGAAGCATGAACGTAATATCCTGATTTGTCTTTTACATAGACCAGTCCCCGTTGCTTCAACTCCTGATATGCCCGGAAAACAGTTAGCCGATGTACACCCAGCTCCTGAGCCAAGCTTCGTACGGACGGCAGCTTCATGTCTGTTTGCCAATCCCCGCGATCAATCCGCACAGTTACATAATGGATAACCTGCTCATACAGCTTTAAGGCATGATCGGCTGGAAAGAGTAGTTCGCTGTTGTTCTTACCCATGCTGTCCACGCTCCTTTCTGTGTATTGTACTATATAGCACTTTAAAAACGTATACAACTGTTCTGTAGTTATACATCTGTTCTGTTCGTCCCCCTGTATGCTTAAAAGCAACTGAAGGGAGAGGGACGTATCATGATAGGTATCGCGTTTACAGTAATGTGTCTTATTTTTGGCACAACGTTTTTGGCCATAAAAGTGGGAGTGGAAGCCGGACTTCCACCATTCCTATCGGCAGGTGTACGTTTTTTCGCGGCAGGGGCGATATTGTTCATTGCTATGAAGCTGACCGGAAAAGTACGATGGTCGTTATTATGGCGTAAGGAAATGTTGCTGATTGGAGCAGGAACGACCTTCGGTACATTTTCAGCCTTGTATTGGGCAGAGCAATATGTCAGCTCGGGGATCGGAGCTATTTTGTCAGCTACCGGGCCGATGATGATCGTCATTTTGCAATCTGTACTGCTACGGCAAAAAACGTCACGGATTACGGTCGTTGGCTGCATGATCAGCTTTCTTGGTGTGGTACTGGTTGTGCTGCCCGGATTGGCGGTTCAGATCAGTGGTCTGTGGCTGGCGGGATGCCTTGTCATTTTGCTGGGGGAGCTGTGTTATTCCGGGGGAGCTCTTTATTCCAAGCGAGTGATGGATGTATTTCGTGAAACGAACCCAATTGCCCTGAATGCGGCGCAAATGATCCATGGGGGATGGATGCTGCTGTTACTGTCTGCGATCACGGAACCGTGGAGTTCTGAGGGGTGGCAGTACCTTCCTGCCATGGGGTCTTTACTTTATCTGATCCTGTTTGGTTCAATGATTGCACATACACTGTTCTACTGGCTCATGGAGCGTACAAATCCCCTGTTTCCGACGACGTGGCTGTATATATCACCGCCGATTGCGGTGGGCTTGGGAGCGTTGTTGTATGGAGAGCATGTAAGCTGGTGGATGCTGGCTGGGGTGCTGCTCATTGTGACCGGACTAATCCTTATGAACAATGGAATTATCCGTCTGGTGAACAGGCGCAAGGTACGTTCTGCTGCCTGATATTTTATAGCGGTCAGGTTATTATATGATCTGACAGAAAAGGCCTCCAAACTGTCGTATGTTACTGATCATGCGACGTTTGGAGGCTTTGTTGTTGTATTACTTTATTTAAGTATTATGGGAGCAGGCACTTTTTGCTTATTCAACATTGAGTACGAATTTGTCGATGGCGTGCTTTACACCGTCTTCGTTATTGCTACGAGTGATGTAATCAGCCAGCTTTTTCAAATCAGGAATGGCATTCTCCATCGCTATGCCGAGACCAGCACATTCAAGCATTTCATGGTCGTTCCAAGAGTCGCCGATAGCAATCGTTTCCGACAGTTCACAGCCAAAATGGTTTGCAAGGAAGGTAAGCGCATGGCCCTTGGTGCCTTCATGATGCATAATTTCCAGAAAATGAGGCTTGGATTTTGTAATGTGAACTTCATTGCCAAGCAGTTCGCGAAGTTCAGGAATTAATTCATCCAACACTTCCGGCTCGTCGATGATCAGCAGTTTAGGAGCCGGCTGCTCTATAACTTTACTGAATACAGGCTCTACAAAATATTCCGTGTTGTTCAGTTCTGTGTAATCTTTGATTTTCTGATTATCTTCACGTGTGTACAATTTGTCATCTATATACGTTTGCAGATGCAGATTGCGTTCTACGCAGAATTCATACAGGCGACGTGCAGCCACGAGTGGAACATAACGCTCATACAGCACGTTTTCGTCCAGCAGGTTTTTAACCAAAGCTCCTTGGTACGTAATGATTGGCACGTTCAAACCAGTTTGTCGAGCAATTTTGTGTGCGGAGGCATAAGCTCGTCCAGTAGCGAGGGTAACCACCACACCTTTCGCTACAGCAGCTTCTAATGCCTGTTGTGTCGCCGGTGTAACTTCTTTCTGGTCGTTAATGAGTGTATCATCAATATCAATGGCAATTAATTTATACATATCGGTATTCTCTCCTTTATCTCTATCATGGGGCAATGTTAAAATTGTATCTTATAATATTCAAAATGACAATATCGCAATGAAAAGGGGACGGCCCCTATAAGAGCCTGTCCCCTTATAACCACTGAAGTGTTGGCTTGAAACGATGGGAAAAAGTAACGGTTAGTCTTCCAAAAATACAAGTCCAACAAAATCGTCCAGCTCAATATTACCAAAATAGTGCTTCAAATCGAGAGAGGATAAGGCTTGACGTACCTCACCTTCATCATAGCGCTTGCCACGCAGGATATTTTCAATATCAGCAACGTCACCCACGCCGAAGAAATCCCCATAGATTTTAATATCACGGACATAGCCTTCCTTAAGATCCATGCGGATATCAATAATGCCGACCGGAAATTTACGTGTGTGCTTGATATTGCTCTCGGGGGATAGACCGTAGTTCCAATCCCACGATTGGTAGCGTTCTTTGGATATTTCATGGATTTTGGCCCAATCGGTATCGGTGAGCTTATATTGAGGTACCTGATCCAATTCTGCACCGAATATGAAACGCAGCAGTTCCTCGCGAAATTGCTCTATGGTCATCTCACGGTCCATCAGTTCGCTGATGTTAGCCACGCGACTGCGGACGGATTTAGTGCTTTTGGATTTGAATTTTTCGGGATTGGCATGCAACGATGCAGCCACATTGTCCAGATTCAGGTTAAACATCAATGTACCGTGGCTGAACATCCGTCCGCGTGTGGCAAATTGGGCGTTTCCTGAAATTTTACGTTCTCCGACCTGCAGATCGTTGCGGCCTGTCATTTCAGCTTCTACTCCCATTTGGCGCAGAGCATCAATAACGGGTTGCGTAAATTTGAGGAAATTATGAAAGGACTCCCCGTTATCCTTGGTAATAAAGCTGAAATTTAAATTACCGAGGTCATGATATACAGCACCGCCGCCGGACAGGCGACGAACGACTTGAATATTGTTATCTCTGACAAACTCGGCATTGATTTCTTCAATGGTATTTTGATGCTTGCCTATAATAATAGAAGGCTGATTAATGTAAAACAGCAGATAGCTGTCGTCCAGCGGAAGATGCTTGAGCGCGTACTCCTCAATGGCAAGATTAATGGCTGGATCGTGTATGCCCTGGTTGTCGATGAACAGCATGTCCATTCCTCCGTATATACAAACTGTGTAATTTTATGTGTGCCTCCTTCTATTGTAACCCAAGTGAGCCATGTACACAAAAGCTCATTTGCATTGACGGGACGCAAAAAGCAGCCTCATAATGGAGCTAAATGATTGGAAACGGCCGGAAAGGATGAGAGGTAATGATAGAGGTTTACGGTCATGGCGGGGACAGGGAAACAGCTGCAGCGACATTCGGCGGAGCTGCTGCGGATTTTGTAGATTTTAGTGCAAATATTAATCCGCTTGGTCCACCACCGGAGGTGCTTGAGGCGCTGCAACACTCATTTGACACTGTGATTCGCTATCCAGATCCTGGGCATCGGAATTTTAAAAATATGCTCGCACGGCGACTGCATGTTCCACCGGAGTCGTTAAGTATCGGAAACGGAGCGGCTGAAAGTATGGCGCTCCTGCTATTGGGACTGGCTCCTAAGCGTGTGGGTACAGTGGAGCCGTGTTTTTCAGAATATGCGGAGCTGGCTGGCAAATTCGGAGCTGAGGTCAACCGGGTGTACGGGAAGGCCTCGCTTCAATGGAAGGCGGACGTGGAGGACATCCTTCAGCTCATGGAGCAGGTAGATGTTTTGTTTCTTGGGCAGCCGAATAATCCAAACGGTGTGCAATATGGTAAGCAGGAGCTGTGCGAACTGGCAGAAGCGGCTGGCAAAACGGGTACCGTGCTGGTGGTGGATGAAGCATTCATTGATTTTATCCCGCTGGAACGGCGAATCTCACTACTGCCTGTGCTGGATCGTTATCCTCATGTGATTTTGATCCGGTCAATGACCAAATTTTATGCCATTCCTGGCTTGCGATTGGGCTATGCGATTGCTCATCCAGATTATATCCGGCGAATGACGGCCAAACAGGTGACCTGGAGTGTGAATGGATTGGCGTTGCTGGCTGGGGAGGCGTGTTTGAGAAGTGGGCAAGCATATGAGCACCAAACACAGGAGCTGATTGCTACGGAGCGCAACCGCCTGTTGACCGCCTTGGCGGAATGGGGCTGCGGTGTTGTTCCCGGCGAAGCCAATTACGTGCTGGCAAGGGCGCCGGGTACGTGGAGCGCATCGGCGATTCAGCAGGCGCTTGGACAACGCGGAATTCTTATACGTAGCTGTGCTATGTATCCGGGACTGACGACGAGCCATTTTCGAATTGCGGTCAAGGATGCAGAAGCCAACGCCAGGCTGCTGTCTGTATTGGGTGAAGTGCTGGAGGAGGAGCAGCGGCGTGACAGTTAGCTTGATTATCCTGGCAGCCTATCTTTTGGACAGGCTGATCGGTGACCCGAGGTGGTTGCCACATCCAGTCATCGGTATGGGACATGCCATTTCAGCATTGGAAAAAGCGATTCGCCGCCAGGCCCGAAGTGACCGGGGGTTGAAACGTGCGGGTATACTGCTTCCACTCATTGTGGCGGGAGGCTCCTTTACGCTCGCCTGGGCGCTATTGCACTTGCTTGCCTGGATTCATCCGTGGTTGTCTGTCGGCGTAGAAATGGTGCTGATTGCGACCACGATTGCTTCCAAAGGACTAAAGGACGCAGGAATGGCAGTATACCGAGCGTTGCAGGCGGATGACCTGGCTGCGGCACGGCGGGAGCTGGGCATGATAGTTGGGCGGGATACGCAACAGCTTGATGAGCCTGAGATTGTACGCGGTACCGTCGAAACGGTCGCTGAAAATATCGTGGACGCGATTATTTCCCCGCTTTTTTATGCCTTGATCGGGGGAGC
>NZ_WUDQ01000181.1:0-6745 GCF_009827695.1 Paenibacillus sp. OT2-17
TATTCCCTATGCATCGAGCCTGAGGGTTTTATTCAATGGGGATGTATACCTTCATACTCAAGTGATCTGGATAGGAGGAATTCATCACGTCCGTAATTTCAAAATCAGGCCCCTCCCTCCGTTCAAAATTAGAATTAGGAAGCCATGTGCCATAGATAAAGTCTCGTATATTCTGAACCCGTCCATCTGAACCCGAAGCGTCAAACTCAGCATACTTCCCTGCTGGAATCTCCATATATATGAAACCCTCTGCCAGTTCTTTTGACTCTTTTTCAACTGCCTCGCCCACCACAAATGAAAATGCACCGTTGTCTTCAAATCGACAGGCAACCCCATATGACATTCCCGGTGCAATTTTGTTCGGGATAAACATAAAATATTCATTTGCTCCAAAGTGCCCATAAAACCCTGGGATTTCTTTATAGTGCTGCTCATTATTCAGATTTGTTTTATATTCATATCCTACAATTTTAACTGTTTCGAGCTGCAATATCACCGGCTTATTCACATCCAAATCCCCCATCGTATTTTTTTGGTAATCCAGAAAATTGATTTTACTTTGCGCAGGAAACTCGATATCACCGTTACGATACTTGCCAGGGGTGATCCCAAAATTCTTTTCAAAAGCGCGGGTAAAAGCTTCTTGTGAGTTGTACTGATACTCAATAGCAATGTCCAACACTTTTTGATTGGATTGTTTTAGCTGTTCAGCCGCCTCGGACAATCTTCTCCTTCTTATATATTGTTGAACCGTAAAACCCGAAATGGCCTGAAAAACCCGTTGGAAATGAAAAGCTGAAAAACATGCCTGTGAAGCAATCTCGGCAATTTTTAAATCCTCCCGGAGATTCAATTCAATAAACTCAATCGCACACTGAATTCGTTTAAAATAGTCCATATAATCCTTCCCCGCACTTGTAATTGTTTTGGTTATCGATCCTACACCCAAATTGTGCAACCCACGTTTTCATTATGTATAACTCTTTACCTACATGTTTGATTATTTGTGCTAAGTTTACCATGACTTTTCACTTGTCAGAAAAAAAAGCAACGCTGAGATCGATACAATCTCAGTGCTGCTTTTGAATATATTTTCATTATCCAAGCTTGATTTTAGCAAATTTCCGTTTACCTACCTGCACAATGTCGCCTTCCTTCGGCGTGTATGCTTCGTTCACATCGGTCCATTTCTCTTCGTTAATTTTGACCGAACCCTGCTGAATACTGCGCTTGGCTTCACCATTTGATGCTGCAAAGCCCAGATGAGTCAGCAACTGGATCACACGAATGCCACCTTCTTCTAACTGATCAGCCGTCAAGGTGAACTCTTCAATATCGTCAGGCAGCGCACGTTGCTGGAATACGGTCACAAAATGCTGCTTCGCTGCTTCCTCTGCTTCTTCACCGTGGTACATGCGCACTAACGTTCCAGCCAGCTTCATTTTGGCATCACGTGGATGTACTGAGCCGTCCTTAACACCTTTCGCCAGCTCTGCCAGCTCCTCGTTGTTGATATCCGTTGCAAGCTCAAAATATTTCAGCATCAGCTCGTCAGGAACGGACATGGATTTCCCGTATATTTCGTTCGGCTCCTCATCAACACCAATGTAGTTCCCCAAACTTTTGCTCATCTTCTGGACGCCATCCAGCCCTTCAAGCAATGGTAATGTAATAGTAGCCTGCGGCTCAACTCCGTATTCTTTTTGCAGGGTTCTGCCCATCAGCAGATTAAACTTCTGATCCGTCCCCCCCAATTCAATATCGCTTTGGAGAGCCACGGAATCCATGCCCTGCATCAGCGGGTAAAAGAACTCATGGATGCTGATCGGCAATCCGTTTTGGTACCTTTTTGTAAAATCATCTCGTTCCAACATACGGGCAACCGTTACTTTGGCCGACAGGGTTACTACATCAGCAAAAGACATTGGCCCTAACCATTCGGAATTGTAGAATACCTTTGTTTTTTCAGGATCGAGAATTTTAAAAATTTGTTCCTTGTACGTTTGTGCATTACGCTGTACATCTTCCTCAGTCAGTTGCTTACGAGTCTCCGATTTACCTGTCGGATCACCAATTCTGCCTGTAAAATCTCCGATAATCAGTTGCACTTGATGGCCTAATTCCTGGAACTGGCGCAGTTTGTGCATAACAACCGTATGTCCGATGTGAATGTCGGGCGCAGATGGATCAAGACCCAGCTTAATTTTGAGCGGCTCGCCGCTAACGACCGATTTGATTACCTTACGCTTCAGCTCATCCTCCGGTACAATTTCCGCCACACCCCGCTGTATCACCTCTAGCTGTCGCTCGACCTCTACCTGTTGCTCCGGCTTCAATTCTTCCCACTTCATCCTGTATACCTCCTATTTTTCATCCAAAATATTACATATTATACAAACCAAAAAGCCCCTTTCATCCCAAGGGACGAGAAGGAGCTACTCGCGTTACCACCCTAATTAAAGAAACGCATGTCAAAGACAGACATTTCTTTCACTTCATTCCTATAACGGGCCTACACCCGGTACTGGATTACTATGGTAGCTTCGCAAACCTGCAAATGCTTTCCATTCATCCAGACAGCTCCAGACGGTAATTCAAAGGAGGGACGCTACCGATTCACACCACCCATCGGCTCTCTGTACAACGTGAATCCGCCTTCTACTGAAGTCTTTCTCTGCTTTTCACGATATTTACTTTGACCTATTTATAACACACTGCTTTTATGTAGTCAACGACACCAAAAGACAGGCTTTTTAGCATATGGGTTCATTTTGTAATTTTATGCTATAATAATGGCTGTTATAAAGGAGGAAGACTTAATGGTTGAAGAAAAAAACAATGTATCAGCGCCAAAGCCTTCCCGCTTGAGGACAACCATGCGAAGGCTCGGCCGTGTCATAAAGTGGGTCATCATCATCGGTTTTATGGGGGCACTATTTGCAGGGGGGGCCGCCGCTGGCTATGTCGCTTCTATTGTAAAAAGCGAACCCGTGCGTTCCAGATCCATGATCCTACAGGAAGTAGATAAGAATGCAATTACAGGCTTCGCTTATTTCAATGATGGCTCTCCCATCGGACAACTTCGGACAGAAGAAGATCGAAGACCTGTCACGTTTAAGGAGATTCCACAACTCGTCATTGACGCAGTCATTGCCATTGAAGATAATCATTTTTATGAGCATAAAGGTGTCGATTTGTCGGGAACGCTGCGTGCTGTGAAGCAAAAGGCGCTGCATGAATCCGTACAAACCGGGGGTAGTACCCTCACCCAGCAGCTTGCGCGTCGTGTCTTTCTAAATCTCGATCGCACGGATGACCGCAAGGTCAAAGAAATTTTGCTGTCTCTGCGCCTTGAGCGCTTCCTGAGCAAGCACCAAATTATTACGGCCTATCTCAATAAAGTACCTTTTGGTAACGGTTCAAGCGGTTACAACGTCTTTGGCATTAAAGCAGCGGCCAAAGGTATTTTTAATGAGAATGATCTGAACGAGATTAATGTAGCCCAGGCCGCCTATCTGGCAGGTTTGCCACAGCTTCCTTCTTCTTATTCTGCTTACAACGGTAAGGGCGAGTTTAATGAAGCTGGCTTTAAAAGAGCCATCAACCGCCAGCACCTGGTGCTCAGTCGAATGCTGGAGGAGAACAAAATCAATAAAGCACAGTATGATGAAGCGATGGCTTTTGATATCAAAAAATCTCTCGCACCACGCACTGTTAAAGCTTATAACACCTATCCATACCTTATGATGGAAACAGAACGACAGGCTGCGCAGGCACTCATGTCTGTCACCAATCCGGGTCAAGCAGCTAATGCCAGTGCAGATGCCAAGACCAAGGACGATAACGATTTACTCAAAGAAGCTGAACAGCAGCTTCGCACAGGCGGTTATATGGTGTACACCACCATTGATAAGAGCGTCTACAAATCTATGCGTCAAATTGCAGAAAATAAAAACAACTTCTCTGCCACTAGTAAAACCAAGGGTGACGAACAAGCAGCGGCTATTCTGATTCAGCATAAAACAGGCGCCATTCTTGGAATGATGGAAGGTCGGGACTTCCAAAAGGAGCAGATGAATTATGCCACGCAGATGGTACGTCAGCCAGGTTCGGCAATGAAACCGATTGCTGCCTATCTCCCTGCATTGGACAGCGGTCTTGTGCAGCCTGGTAGTATCGTGGATGATGCCCCTATTATTTTGAAAGATGGCAGTAATGGATATCACATTCCGAAAAATGCTAACAACCGCTATCAAGGATTGGTTACGGCGCGTTATGCACTGAATCAATCGCTAAATACGATAGCACTCAAGCTGTTTAACGAAAAAGTAGGGATTAGCAATGCTTGGGCTTTTGCTAAAAAACTGGGTATCACCACCTTGGAATCCAGTGATAACAACGCTCAAACGGGTGTACTTGGCGGCTTGGCCCATGGGGTGACCGTCGAGGAACTCACGAATGCATATGGAGCCATTCCAAATGGCGGTGTGTTTAATGACGCCTATATGATCGAAAAGATTGTGGATTCGCAAGGCAATATTGTATATAAGCATCAGGCTAATCCTGTGCAGGCCTTCTCACCGCAAACCGCCTACCTGATGACGGATATGTTGCGTACAGCCGTGTCGGAAGGCACAGGCAGACTGGTGAAGCGGAACTTTGATCAATCCGGCAAGATTCCGATTGCCGGCAAGACAGGCACTACGCAATCCTACACTGATGTTTGGTTCGAGGGCTTTACGCCTGACGTCACGCTGGGTGTATGGGTTGGTTACAAGCAACCTGTCAATAAGCTTGAAACGAAAGTCCAAAAAGAGCGGGCTCGTCGCTTATGGGCTCTAATCATGAATGAAGTAACAGCTAAAGATGCCCAGCTGTTCCAAACGGACAGCTTCAAGAGACCTGACGGCATTGTAAGCCGTACAGCATCCGCGTATGGTTCGGACATTTATAACAGTAAGTATCCACCTAAAAACAGTGAAAATGGTGTGAGCCGTGCGAAATATATTACCTACCAAGGTGTGAATTATATTCCACGCGATGGTACACCGGATGATATGTTATATGAACGGACCGTTAGAAAACGGGAAAAGCCCATCTCAGAATTGATTAAAGAGCTTCAGCAAGCCTTCAAGGTGATGAGACGACATAATTCGTTGTCCTACTATCTGCCTCAGGATGCAGATAAGGAAGCTCCTACTCAGATTGATCCACGCAAGGACGATGGAGCAGCCCCTAACGCTCCATCTAGCATCAACGTAAGCTATAGTGACGGCAAAGCCATAATCAGCTTTAGCCCAAGCGGAAACAGCGACGTTGTAGGATACCGTCTGTATCGTTCTACAGATGGGGGCAGCTTCCAACGGCTTGGCAAGGTTGTTATGGCTGATGGCTCCAAGGTGTTCTCTGACAGCCCTGGGGGCAGCAGCTCCAGCTACTACGTGACCGCCGTTGATGTAGGCGGCCATGAGTCTGGGCCAAGCACGAAAGCAAGCGCAGCACCTGTGGTGCCACCTGCAGATTCTGAGTCTCCAGACGTTCCGGGCGAGGGAGATGGAACAGGTGCACAGCCTACAGAGGTTCCTACTGCCCCTGGACAGCCTCAAGCTAAAGCCGCTGGCTCATCCGTAGCGCTCCAATGGAGCGCAGGTAAGTCTGCGGACGCTATTACAGGCTATAACGTGTATTACAGCGAAAGCGGTGCGGAGCCTTTTACAAACATAGGCTCTACCGCATCTCCCAGCTTTGAATATAAGTCGGGGAAAAAGCCAAAAGGCTGGTTTCGTGTCACTTCCATGAATACCATAGGGGAATCGGCTCCTTCCGGAGCCGTCCGTCCATAACTGAAGACAAAAGCAGAAAGTGATAGGTTGGGTGAATATGAGATTCACCCTAACAAAAAGGGAGTCCCCTTAGCCATTAAGGCTTTGGAGACTCCCTTTTTTAATTCTAATATGCACAGCACTTCAATCCTCTATGGTAGATAAGTCACCTGTAGGAAGGTTAAGCTCCCAGGCTTTCAACACGCGTCTCATAATTTTACCGGAACGGGTTTTGGGTAGCTTTTCCTTAAACTCAATTTCGCGTGGAGCAGCATGAGCAGACAGCCCTTCCTTAACGAAGCGATAGATGTCCTGCTGTAAAGCTTCAGACGGTGCATAGCCTTCACGCAGTGCAACAAAAGCCTTGATAATCTCTCCCCGCACGGTATCTGGTTTTCCAATGACTCCGGCTTCCGCTACTGCAGGATGCTCCAGAAGCTTGCTCTCCACCTCAAAAGGGCCGATTCGCTCCCCGGAGGAGTTAATGACATCATCAATCCTACCCTGAAACCAGAAATATCCGTCCTCATCCATGTAAGCTGAATCACCCGATACATACCAACCGGGAAAGCGGAAATATTCCTGAAACTTGTTCGGATTGTTCCATATACGATTCATCATGGATGGCCATGGTGTACGGATCGCCAAGTGGCCCATCCGGTCAGGAGGCAACACCTGCCCTCTGTCGTCCAAAATAGCAGCCTGAATACCTGGAAGTGGCTTTCCCATCGAACCCGGCTTAATTGGCAGCTCAGGGTAATTACAGATCAACTGTGCTCCTGTTTCCGTCATCCACCAAGTATCATGAATGCGCTGTGTATACACTTGCCATCCCCATCGCACCACTTCTGGATTCAACGGTTCCCCGACGGATAATACATGCCGCAGGCTGCTGAGATCATATTTGGAAACAACCTGCTCCC
>NZ_WUDQ01000182.1:0-6737 GCF_009827695.1 Paenibacillus sp. OT2-17
CACCGAGCTTCGCGGCAGCCATCTGGATATCTATGATCACTGCATTGATCGGCGTATTTATGGGTTTAACGGCGTCGTATGAACTTAGTAGACCCCCAGGGGGGACAATTGCCATGGTGCTGTTATTATTCCTGATCGTAGGAGCTGGTATTCAAAAGCTGGTCCGTAAGCTGGGCAAGCAGCAGGCTTCCCGACGGAAGAATGCGACAGGCCAGTGAGTGTAATTACAGTGAGAGTGACTAAAAACTAACACATAAAGGAGTAATGAATATGAATACATGGTTCAAAAAATCATTTGTATTGTCTGCGGGACTAGCACTTATTTTGTCTGGCTGCGGAGCCAAATCTGATAATACAGCTACAAATGCTTCCCAAACCGAGCCGAATGCGGCACAAACAGCAGACAAGCTGAATGTGGTCACCACTTTTTATCCAATGTATGAATTTACCAAGCAAGTTGCTGGAGACCATGCTAACGTAACCGCGTTGATTCCTGCCGGTGCTGAGCCGCATGACTGGGAACCAAGCGCCAAAGATATGGCACAGGTTAAGGATGCTGACGTATTTGTTTATAACGGTATCGTCGAAGGTTGGGCAGAACAGGCTTTGAGCAGCGCGTCCAACGATAAGCGTGTTGTAGTTGAAGCGAGCAAAGGGTTAAACCTGATGGAAGGCACTGCTGAGGAGGAAGAAGGAGAAGAAGCACACGCAAAGGAAGGCCATGATCACGATCATGTGCTGGACCCTCATGTATGGCTTAATCCAGTCTTGGCCCAAAAAGAAGTAGAGTCCATTGAAGCAGGGCTTGTGGCAGCCGATCCGGCAAACAAAGCTGATTATGAGAAAAACGCTGATGCTTATATCGCCAAGCTGAAGGATCTGGATAACGAGTTCAAAACAGGTCTGAAAGATGTAAAACGTAAAGACTTTATTACGCAGCATGCTGCTTTTGGTTATTTGGCTAAGCAATATGGTCTGACCCAAGTACCTATTGCCGGATTATCTCCAGAGCAAGAGCCTACACCAGACAAGCTGGCGGGTATTATCAAATTTGCTAAAGAAAATAATGTTAAAACGATTTTCTTTGAAACTCTTGTTGATCCGAAGGTCGCTGAGACCGTAGCTACTGAAATCGGTTCAAAAACCGATGTACTGAATCCGCTCGAAGGATTGACGGATGAAGACAAACAGAAGAACCTGGATTACCTTGGTGTAATGAAAAACAATCTGGAGGCTTTGAAAAAAGCTCTGAATGAATAAGGAATTCTTAAACGAATAAGTTTAAAAACTGACGTCGGAATGATACCGGCGTCAGTTTTTTTATAACTATCTAAGAAGATTGTACTTTCTGGGCTAGTGCTCTAGATACAGTAGATATATAGTCCTTTGTAATTTGCTTTTCAGAAATGATTTACGTCATTGTGAAACGTTTTTTTGAAAACTAATTCTGTAGTAGCTAGTTTCAAATTTCTTTTATAATTCATTGGTAGCGTTTTTATTTTTACAGATTCTTTCTATTAATATTACTAGTTTATTCACCGATATTGAAGTTTGGGCGTGCATATCATTTGACAACGGATTGGAGAGGTTAATTTGGCAACAGTTATAGTAGTGGATGACTCTTTATTTATGCGTTCTGTGCTTAAGGATATTCTTTTGGATTTAGGTCACGCTGTTATTGCGGAAGCAGAAAATGGGTATGATGCTGTTTTAAAATACGCACACTTTCGTCCCGATTTAATCACCATGGATATTAATATGCCTAAGATGGACGGACTTGAGGCTGTTAAAAAGATTGTAGAGCTTGATCCTCAAGCTAACATTTTAATGTGTTCTGCTTTGGGGCAGCAGGAAGCGATTATAAAAGCATTTCAGGCAGGTGCAAAAGACTTTATTGTTAAACCATTTGAGATGGAAAGGGTCGTGAATGCAGTCACAAAAATGCTGGGGAGTTAAGGAATCAAGATTTTTAATACATAAATATTGAACATGTTAAAGCGAGAATTCCATGCTTATTTTCACGAATATGGAGATGAATAGGATGAGCAATCGAGTGTTGTCTCAAAAAGTATTTATAGACGAACTGATCGCTACGATCAAGAATGGAGGGCTTGTCCCTGTAAATTATGAACACCTCGTCAGCGAACAAAGGGAAAGAATGGATGCTCTTAACAATGAACTTACCCTTCGTATTGAGGGATTAGAGACCGATTTGATCTCTGCTTCGACACATTCCATTCCTTTTGCCAATGGCGAAATTATGTTTCTTGCTCGCTATATTGTACTCATTGGGGATCATACCGAGGGATACTTTGTGTTCTATGGAGCAGAAGACTGTGAAAGTCCAGAGGAATATCAGTTTTTAACAAGCTCTTATCAACTTCCACATCTATTACTTGAATTATCTCTTTCTTTAAAAGAACATGGTACTAATGAGCCGCTTGATATTCTGACTTATTGGAATGGCCCTGTCTATCCGCTGAAAGATTTGAATAAAGAAGATATTAAGCTATCCACCTATGAATTTTAAAGTGAGGAGATGGGATTAGGGGCATCGAGGTTTGGTAATTACTTATACAAAGGAGTTGAAAAATCAATGATTAGTAAAGTCGGTCAAATTATGTTGTATGTAAATAACCAGGATGAGGCACTGGATTTTTGGACAAAAAAAGTAGGATTTAAAGTAATTTCTGAAGAAAATAATGGTCAAGGAATGAGATGGATTGAAATTGCTCCTGCAAAGGGTGCAGAAACAAGCATTATTCTCCACAATAAGGAATTCGTTGCTAAAATGTCACCTGAATTAAATCTCGGTACACCTTCTTTAATGTTTTTTTCGGAAAATCTTGATCAATTATATGACGACTTATCAAATAAAAATGTCAAAGTTGGAGAAATTGTAACTATGCCTTTCGGAAGAGTGTTTAACTTTGCAGATAATGAAGAAAATTACTTTGCTGTAAGGGAACGAACTAAATAATAAATTTTTGTAGAAGTTAAATTTTTAAGTTCAGATTACATTGTTACGAAATCCCTTGAGAGAGTCAAATCCCTCAGGGGATTTTTTTACATTGATAATCAAACGCATGTTCGCATATAATACAAACAAACGTTCTGATAAGGAGTGAAGGATCATGTTGGAAAAATACGTGGGGCAGATCGTGGAAATCGTGTATTTGGATCGGAAGGGCAAACTGTCTCATCGGCGTATCGAGGTGCATCGTGTGCAGAATGGCTTGATACGAGCCATCTGTTTACAGACAGGCCAGCCACGTGTTTTTCGATTAGATCATGTATTGGCATGGCATCCGGTAACCAGAACAGCATAGGAGGGGCTTACGATGGGGAAAAAGCTTGAAGGAAATGGCATATGGGAAAGCTCGCGCATGATTTTGCCTGAGCATCGGGAGGCATATTTAAGACTGATGAAGGAGCAAGGAAGGCGCGGCAAGCCAGCACTGGACGATCAGGAAATGCAGCAGATTGAACAGGCCATTATCGTATCCTATAACGAACGTAAGCCTATTACGCTAAAAGTGTTCAATCCATTTGATGATGAGGAGCTGCGTGGACTGGTCACGGTGATTAACACAAGTCGGCGAGAGGTGAAGCTATCCCGTGGGGAAGAGGATTTTAGCTGGATAAAGTTGGAGGAAATTATCGAGGCGGATATATAAAAACAGTCTGACTAAGTCGGAGTGTTTTTTACATTTGTCCCGCCGTTTTTTAAAATTAAGATTGTAGCTCTATGAATCCATATTTAAAATAAAACTGTAATTGCAAAAGGAGGAGTTCAATATGAAAATAAGTAAAAATAATGCTGAACATTATATATGGGGAGATCAATGTGATGGTTGGCGCTTGGTGAAAAATAATGATTTGAGCATTATTCATGAGCGGATGCCTGGAAATACACATGAGGTGAGACATTATCATCATCATGCGCGCCAATTTTTCTTTATTTTATCAGGTACAGCGGTACTTGAAGTGGATGGTGAACGAATCCAATTAGGATCTCAGGAAGGGTGTGAGGTTCCTCCTATGGTGCCTCATCAAATGTTTAATGAAACGAATCAGGATGTTGAATTTTTGGTTATTTCTCAGCCTGCGAGCAGAGGTGACCGGGTTCTGGCCGAAAAATAATATTTTGGAGTAGACATGTTCCAGCGAAGGTTGACAAGTCTTTTTTAGTACCGTATAGTGCTAAATATGATGAAAAAAAATAAAATCACGAATCGGGATGTTGTTCTGCGCATCGCCACCTCATTGTTTCTTACCCAAGGATATCATGCAACAAGTATGGATGAAATTGTGGCTGTGAGCAATGTGTCCAAAACGAACATTTACTATTATTTTAAAAGTAAAGAAGAGCTACTTTCAGCCATTCTGGATCAACTGATTCAAACGTATAATGAGATGATTTATGAAGTTGTTTCGCGTAAGGATCAGTCTGTTCAGGAACGTTTTGAAATCCTTCTTCAATTGCTGACAGAGCAAGAGACAGATAGTTTGGGAGGCTGTCCCTTTATTACTCTTTATACGCAAATGCCTCAAGATAGCGCCTTGTTTCGGAATAAAATAAGTCAGTTCTTCCAAAGCCAAATCACTACCGTAGAAATATTGCTGAACGAGGGAAGGGAAAGATTAGAGATTCAGGCTGAACTTCCTGCGAGGTCGACGGCCCAATTCATCATCTCGGCCATTGAAGGTGCGCTCTTTCTGCAGCATGCAAGCCAGGACCCGAGCATACTCGAAAATTTAAAATTTACTTTAGCACTTCTGCTAAAGTGATTTTTTTAATCTTTATTAGTACTATAAAGTACTAAAAATTAAAAAAGGCAGGTTTCGTATATGGCACATATCTTTATCACGGGCGGCACAGGGTTTATCGGCATGCATACGTTACGACAACTTTCCAAGGAGGAACACACTATTACCGTCCTGGTTCGTTCGCAGCAGAAGTGGGAACAAATATGCAGGCAAAGGGATTTGGAGACAGCGTGGCATACCGGGAAATTAACACCGGTTATTGGCGGTTTGAGTATACCTGCTCTAGGATTAAATCCTGTTGACAGGCAACTCGTGGAGACAGCAGATGTGATAATTCATGCAGGAGGTCCGATGGATATTCTGCTGGGAGAGGAGGATGCGAGAGCAGCTTTTCTACAAGCAGCAGAAGAAATGATAACGTTGGCTACACATATTCATGCGAGCAAAGGGTTACGACATTTTATCCATTTGGTTGGGTACAAAAGCCCTTTTAATGATCATAATTGGATTACTCCCGAGCCCATCATCGATCATTTGGAACAAGCGCCTCCATATGAACGGATGAAATTTTTGGCTGATTTGCGTATTCGTCAAGGAGCACACAAGGAAGGATTTCCGCTTTCGGTTGTCCATTTGAGCGTTGTCATAGGTGACTCAGAGTCTGGGGATACGCCCCAAACTGGTGGGCTAGGCATTCTCGTAGGTTCTACAGCGCGCAAGCTTATGGGACTTGTCCCCGGCGGAAAATCTCATTGGCTTCCCTTGGTCCATGTAGATCATGCAGCCGAATTGATCAGTGTTCTTACGAAGGAATCACATCCTGCTAGTGAAACATACTACTTGATGGATGACAGGCAGCAGAGTCCAACGATGATAGAGCTGGGAACGAATATGGCGAAGGAGCTTCGTGTCTGTAAACCGCTCGGTTCGATCTCGCCAGCTTGGCTAACCAGTATACTGGGTACTCCTCTGGGCCAAAAGTTAGGTATTCCGAAGGAATCACTCGATTTTATCGTGGATGTGGACTACCCACTGGATGCAGCACGAGAGATTCAACGTAAATACGGGTTGTCACAGGCGATGAACAAAAGCGTGTTCCCATTTGTCATTACTGATCTTGATTTCAGGATTGCTCATTCCACCATAGATACAGATGGATATGTCCGCAACAGACGTGGGCCATTAGCTACCCTGGAGCGAAGGGTGAAGAATGGAAATCCAACGATCGTATTAGTTCACGGTACTTTCAGCGGGGCAGATTGTTTGATACCGCTGGCAAATCAATTTCCGGAATCCTCTGTTTGCTTGGTGGATCTTCCCGGTTTTGGCCGTTCCCCATACCATCATAAGGAGGATGTACTAGAAGGCCACATTGAATCGTTAGTGCAGGCTATTCAGGCTTTGGAAACGCCAATCTGCCTTGTAGGTCATTCGTTCGGCGGACTACTAGCTGCTAAGGCATGGGAACGCGTACCTGAGCGTATCAGTAGCTTACACCTATTGCAGCCTGTATTGCATACTGCTCCGCGCAGATATCGGAGCGCACGAATTACGGAGAGTATGCTAGGCAGATTCAGCGATTCAGGCTTACGCAAGCAATTGCTTGCGCAGACTTGTTTTGAAAGTATCGACGATATCCCGCCAGCATACATCACGTATGTTCTTGAAGAAATGCGTTCCCCACGCGTAAGAAAGACGACTGCGCAAGCCCTAGCCATGCTAACGAAGTCCGATAGCTTCCGGTCGGTTCCTGAGATATCCGAAAGAATGTATAAAGAGGAGGTTTCGATTCTATGGGGTGTGAAGGATCAGATCTATAAGTTGCCCGAGCCATTTCATGCCCTGCATACGCTGAATATTCCGGCAGCTCATCATTTTCCGATCTCGCAACCGGAACGAACAGCGCAATATCTAAAGCAGCACATAGGACAGAATAACGTTAGTGTATAAAAATAAAACCAGCCTAG
>NZ_WUDQ01000183.1:0-6707 GCF_009827695.1 Paenibacillus sp. OT2-17
GCCGGGTATGCATCGCGGCCCTGTCGTCCGCGTGAACCTGCTCCACCTGCAAAAGCCGTGGCATGTCGCACCACACGCTGCATAACTTCTCGCTGGCCTTTCAGCACTTCAGCCGCAAGCTGCTGCAAGCGTACGACCGGATATTGCCCCTCGGACAACATCAGATAGCCTTCCGAAACAAGAACATTGATAATTTCGGCAATTTCTTTTTCCGTCCGGTTGCCCATCACGCCATAGGTTGGCAGGCTGTCAAAACCATACTGCAGTACTTTTTTGTTACGCGAGCCTTTCAAGACCGAGGCGACCATCGAGACCCCATAACGCTCCCGCATGCGATGAATGCACGAAAAAATCTTTTGCGCATCTATGGTCATATCAACCAGTTCCCGCTCATCTGTACATGAACTGCATATGCCGCAAGCTTCATGCTCTTCCGCTTCTCCGAAATACTCAAGCTGTGCCGTACGTAGGCAACGAGTCGTGTAGCAATAATCAACCATCTGCTGGAGCTTGCGGTAGTCGTTGCGCTTGCGGTCTTCATCCTGTGGATTTTGCTCAATCAGAAACTTCTGCGTCACAATATCTTGCGGTCCGAACAGCAAAATACATTGACTCGGGTCGCCATCACGTCCTGCGCGTCCCGCCTCTTGCACGTAAGCCTCCATATTTTTAGGCATGTTGTAGTGAATGACATAGCGTACGTTCGATTTATCTATCCCCATGCCGAAGGCATTGGTTGCTACAATGACACGGATATCGTCGTACAAAAACCCTTCCTGGCTATCTGCACGTTCCTGATCTGTCATCCCGGCATGATAGCGCCCGGCTGCCATGCCTGCGTCACGCAGCCGTTGGTACAAATCGTCCACGTCCTTACGTGTCGCCGCATAAATAATGCCCGATTCCCCCTCATGCTCACGGGCATAATTCAGTAAAAAGCTGCGTTTGTCTTCCCCGCGCAGCACACTGAACGCCAAATTGGGCCGTCCAAGGCCTGTAACGAACGTCTCCGGTGAGCGCAGACGAAGCAGGCGCACGATGTCATCCATGACCTGCGGTGTCGCCGTTGCCGTAAACGCAGCCACGATTGGGCGTTCATACAGCCCGTCCACGAATGGAGCCACAGCCAGATAGCTGGTACGGAAATCATGGCCCCACTGGGATACGCAGTGTGCCTCATCTACCGCAACGCAGGAAATTGGCAACTGAGCCATTTCATCGCGAAACCAGTCCAGTTCCAGTCGTTCCGGTGCGACATACAGCAACTTCAAGTCACCATTTCGTGCAGCTCGTATGCGGTCATTCACTTCTCGACCACTCAACGTACTATTGATGTAGGCAGCAGCAATCCCCATTGTGGTCAGCGCATCCACCTGGTCTTTCATCAGCGAGATGAGCGGTGACACGACAATGGTCAGCCCCTCATGCAACAACGCGGGGATCTGGTAGCATATCGATTTTCCGCCTCCTGTCGGCATGATGCCCAACGTATCGTTGCCCTCCAGCATACTGGCCACAATTTTCTTTTGTCCCTCCCGGAAATCGGGATAGCCATAAAATTTTTGCAGCAAGTCCTGCGCCCGTTCCAATGTTGGTGCTTGTACAGTCATAGTTTCAAAACTCCTCATATTTCTAGCGTCCTTGACGCATATCGGCTTTTCTTTCGTTACCTTTAGTTTACCGGGGTTCTGGGTAATGTTCAACCGCTAGAAGACTGCCAATCTGGTTTAGTCCCTTATGGCGCTCGCTGTTTTCTCATGATATAGTGAACACGGTGCCGCAAATTTGTCCATAACTATGAAGAGACACGGTTCCAAGAAGGAGAAAGAATCCATGAACAATCGGAAACCCCAACGGAAAAATCATACAAAATCTACGTCAAACGCAAGCCATTCCAAACGCAGTCATAAACCTGCCGGAAGATCTGGCTCCCATAGACCGGAAGCTCAACGGAGAACGAATGCTTTAGATAAAGCCCCTGCCAAAACATACATCGTCCAGGAGCCTGCCGAGCTATTGAGCTTTTTAGTAGAACATGTGACTGGCATGGGTCGTAACTCCATTAAATCAGCACTGGCTCGTGGGCAGGTGTCCGTCAACGGCATTCCGCGTACCGTGCATAATTTTCCACTGGAGCAAGGTCAGACTGTCGCTCTTTCCAAGGAAAAAATAACTCCCGTCGTACCACTGACTGGGCTACGTATTTTGCATGAGGATGAAGCCATTATCGTTATCCATAAGGATGCCGGGTTGCTGTCCGTGGCTTCAGCGCAGGAGCAGGAAGTAACAGCATATCGCCAGCTTACGGCCCATGTGAGGCGCGAACATCCGTACAATCGTATTTTTGTACTGCATCGTTTGGATCGTGATACATCAGGAGTGATGATGTTTGCGAAAAGCGAAGCCATACAGCAGGAAATGCAAAAAGCGTGGAAGGAAGTTGTGTATGAACGAACATACATTGCTCTTGTCGAAGGACAAGTTAAAAAAGCTGAGGGTACAATCACTTCATGGCTGAAAGAAAGCAAGACGCTAAAAATGTATTCCAGTCCTTATCCGAATGACGGACAGCACGCAGTCACTCATTACAAGCTGCTTCAAGCCAATCGGCATTTTTCTTTGCTGGAAGTACGTTTGGAAACCGGACGCAAAAATCAAATCCGCGTACATATGGAGGATATCGGCCATCCAATTGTTGGAGATAAAAAATACGGTTCCAAATCCAAGTCGATTGGGCGTCTTGGCCTACATGCGAGGGTATTGTCATTTATTCATCCCGTCACCGGGGTATTGCTTCGTTTTGAATCCGACATTCCTAAAACCTTTTTGAATCCGTTCCGGGAGTAGAATTGAGCAAAGCATACGGAGATTAGATAGAAAAATAAAAGAGGAAATGAGGGGGCTGTAGAAGACAGCACCCTTTTTTGATTGATTAAGCGGTATACCTCCGAACACCATCAGCCATTTTCATCAACTCATCCCATATATATATGGGCGTATTACACACTGGACAATCTACCCAACCGTTTAAATAGGGTAATTGGGCAAGCAGCTTGTTCTCTTCAATTTTTCGGGCATATTCGTGTAACCACTGCATATTAGCACCTCTACGGTCCAATGAACGGGGGCTGATCGGATGGGGAACCAGATTGTCTGAATTTACAGGATCTTTATCATAGACAACCAGGGTGTCATTCTGTTCATCAGGCCAAATATAGAGCGGGGTACCGCAATGCGGACAATCCAGCGTATATTCGTCACCTGTATCGAAGCTTTGTAGCATATAAGCTACGCAGCGATAACCCTGAAAAGCAGCACCCGCAGCCAGAACATAGCGTTTACCGATATCTCCTTCGTGTTCCTTCGCATAGAGCACCATTTCTTCAGTCAATTCTGCAAGTCGGGCAATGGCACTCCGATATTGCGCATAAATATATTCAGCCAGACTAGAATCCACTTTCACCTGATCCCTTGTAAATTCCAATGGAACTTTGGTATGTAGAGGATTGTTATTCTTCGCTTCGAATATTCCGCAAATGTTATATATATCTGCACGAATCCCTATATCAGAACTTTTTAACGCAATGTCTACAAGGTAAGGTACAGCCGCAAATGTACAAGTATACAACGTATTTTGGTGATACAGTTCCTCCCAATACAAGGTGTCAGCCATTTCGCCGTCATATCCGGCTTGGAGCTGCTTCAACATTTCTGGGACGTATTGAGAAGAACCGTAGGGGCCTTGGAGCAGAGTCCAGGCCGGATCGGACAAAGCCAGCATCTTGATACTCCTTTCACCGTTTTTCTTACAGTAGAGGATTTTGCAAAAATCTCATAAGCGACTTCCAATGAACTTTCCAATGAACAAGATATAGATCGAAATGGTTTAGTTCGTCTATATCTTGCACTTCGGAGCGACTGGAATCGAATTTTGCAAAATCCTGACAGTAACATGGGATCGGTTTGTAAATTAAATTTTGCTATCAAAATTCATTTTAACTTCATAATTCTCAGCTTCTTACGTTTATTTCATTATACGCACATTATTAGCTGAAGTTGCTTTTCTCGATTTACGCAATATACAAAATCACTATTTTTTCGGGTCTATAATCATATTCGGTTAAGCTTTCAGCATTGTGAAGGTGACACACATTAAATTAATGAATTACTAACCCGGTTCTTATGTTTTACTACGAGTCCTCTGTCCATTCAGTTCCTTCGCCCTATGCATAGTCTACATTATAAGTCCTGTTACTTAAAAATCGCTGAGTAAGAAATAAAGTATATATACGTTAAAATTTCCATACATGTAAAAACAAAGACGCTCCCCTGCCTGTTTTTAATTATGCCAAACGGGTAAGACATACTTGTTCAAGGCTTTAATCTAACAGCTACAGAACTGATTTTATGAATCGGTATATGAAAAGGAGTGTTGGGAATATTATGTATGAATACTGCGACTATAAGGGGAAATAGCCTATGACCATAACACCGGAACAGCGGATTACCCTGCACGGATTTAACAATTTGACCAAATCATTGAGCTTCAACATGTACGATATTTGTTACACCAAAACCAAAGAAGAACGCGAGGCGTATATTGAATATATTGATGAACAATACAACTCAGATCGGCTGACAGCTATTTTAAAAAATGTATCTGACATTATCGGCGCCCACGTACTCAACGTAGCCCAGCAGGATTATGTACCTCAAGGAGCCAGCGTAACAGTACTTATATCAGAAGGACCCATTGTGGAGGTACCGACTGAATCTTATGCCGAGTCACCAGGCCCCCTACCTGAATCTGTCGTGATACAGCTGGATAAAAGCCACATTACGGTTCACACCTACCCAGAATATCATCCAGACGAGGGGATCAGTACGTTTCGAGCTGATATTGATGTCTCTACCTGTGGGGAAATCTCCCCGCTCAAGGCACTCCACTATTTGACTCATTCTTTCGACACCGACATTATGACGATTGATTACCGGGTACGCGGCTTCACACGTGATACGAATGGACATAAGCTTTTCATCGACCATGATATCGCCTCCATTCAAAACTATATTCCAGACGAAGTGCGCAGTCAGTATGACATGATCGACGTGAATGTGTATCAGGAAAATATTTTCCATACCAAATGTAAGCTAAAACAATTCGATCTGGACAATTACCTGTTCGGCTACACCAAGGAAAGTCTGAGTGAAAAAGAGCAACAAAATATATCAACACGTCTCAAAATCGAAATGGACGAAATTTACTACGGTAAAAATATGACGTAACAGATCGAATGCGTGAAAATAAAATAGATCATTTTATAAAAAAAAGGATGATCGCTTGGACTGGAATACAGCCGGGCTTTCGTCCTTTTTTAAATACAAAATAATAGATATTACTCAACTTGATCTGTACAAGCGAGAGATTGTTCACTATGATAGGGGAAGAAACCACTAATTTAAAATATCAGCATAGATTTACATCCGTTTCCTATTGTAAGCGCAATCAATTGATCCTACGTATGATTTTGTTATGGAAGACAAAGGAGGAATTTGTATGCAAGGCGGTATTGGCGGTAAAAACATCATTTTGCGATTGGAAATTTCCACCGGACACATCCAATTTGGTCAATTGATTACGCTGGTAAACGAACATGGCGGAGATGTGATTGCCATTGACGTCATTAGCACCTCTGAGAAGGTCACTGTGAGGGATATTACAGTTACCATTGCCGATCCAGCAGAAATCGACCGAATGATTGCTCGGATTAAAAAAGCACAAGGTGTTAAGGTATTATCCATCTCTGATCGTACCTTCCTATTACACCTCGGGGGCAAAATTGAAATGCAGCCCAAAGTCCCAATTCAAAACCGCGATGACTTATCCCGGGTATATACCCCCGATGTGGCACGCGTATGCATGGCGATTCACGAGGAACCGGACAAAGCTTTCCGCTTGACGATCAAGCGCAACACGGTCGCTGTCGTCTCTGACGGAAGCGCTGTTCTCGGGCTAGGGAACATCGGTCCCTATGCAGCCATGCCGGTTATGGAAGGCAAAGCCATGCTGTTCAAGCAGCTCGGCTCCGTCGATGCCTTTCCAATCTGTCTGGATACGCAGGACACCGAAGAGATCATTAAGGCCATTAAACAAATGGCCCCAGCTTTTGGCGGGATTAATCTGGAGGATATTTCGTCGCCACGATGCTTTGAGATTGAACAGCGGTTACGTAAAGAGCTGGACATACCTGTTTTTCATGACGATCAGCACGGCACAGCTGTCGTTTTATACGCAGGGCTGATCAATGCGCTCAAGGTTGTCGGCAAAGCCCTGTCTGACGTCAAAATTGTCGTCTGTGGTATCGGGGCTGCGGGTGTGGCCTGTACGAAAATTTTGCTATCTGCAGGAGCAGTCAACATCATTGGCGTAGATCGTCACGGAGCGCTTACAGCTGATGAAACATACGAGCATCCGATGTGGAACTGGTATGCGCAGCATACCAACCCTGAACGGCTGTCGGGCACGCTGTCCGAGGTTCTGAAGGATGCTGACGTGTTTATCGGGCTGTCGGCAGGTGGACTACTGCAACGAGAAGACGTGAAACGTATGAAAGAAGCCCCTGTGCTGTTCACTATGGCTAACCCGGTTCCCGAAATTGCGCCAGAGGACGTCGAGGACATTGCGGGTGTCATCGCCACCGGACGTT
>NZ_WUDQ01000184.1:0-6541 GCF_009827695.1 Paenibacillus sp. OT2-17
TGTTTGTGGTTCCCATTCGCGAATAAGATCGTATGTGATAACCTGATCAGATATGTTCAACCGATTGAGAGCTTCGGTATAGCCCGGTCCGCAGGCGTTAACATCTGTAGGCTGGCCTGTACTCAGGTTGTAACAGGTCCCTTTGGAGAATGTACCGTCCTCAGATGGAATGTAGTACACTCGTCCATCGGTGAAAGCACCAGTACGCAGTACAACCATACGAGGCTTCCCGCTAAACAGATCGTTTCCCATAAAATGATATGGTTTTGTAGAAATCCCAAGTAGGTGCATTACGGAAGGCGTCAGATCCAACTGACCTGCCGGTTCCGTATACGTGCCCGCCTGACTTCCGTCAGGAAGATGCACAAGCAATGGCACCTGATTCATGATTTTCTGCATGTCCAGATCCGTAAGTGGCTTGCCTAAAAACTTCTCATACAGTGCTTTGTCTTTAATAGAATTGTCATGATCCCCATAAAACATCAGGATCGTATCATCCCACAGTCCGTCTTTCTTCATCTGATCTACCAATTCGCCCAGTGCTTCATCTACATAATGGACAGATTTCAGATAGTCTCCGAACATGGTACCTTCAAACTCGCCAACGTCTAAATCTACCGCGTCAGGTGACAGGTTGTACGGATGATGGCTGGAGATACCGACCATATAGGCGTAGAACGGCTGCTTAACTTCGGTGGTGAGATCATTGAGCGTTTGACGGAAAAAGGATTTATCTCCCAGTGACCAACCCAGTGGCTCATCTATTTTAAAATCTTTTTTACTGTAGAACTTGTCATAGTTCATTGCCTTATACATGGTGTAACGGTTCCAGAAGCTGCTATCGTACACGTGAAACGCATTGGGACTATACCCAGTATCCTTCAAAATGGAAGGTAACGTATCGAATTTATGGTCCGCATAACGGATAAATACCGAGCCAGTAGGGAGCGGATGCAGCGAAGCATGTGTAGAGAAGTCCGCGTCCGAAGTACGACCCTGCGCAGTCTGGTGAAAATAATTGTTGAAATACATGCTTTCCTTCGTCAGTTTGTCAAAGTTAGGCGTAATCGCTTGACCGTTGATCTGTTTGCCGATAAAAAAGTTCATGAACGCTTCAGCTTGTATGACCATCACGTTTTTGCCCTTATACTTGCCAGATAGATCATTTTTAACCTGAAGCAACTTTTGGTGCTGATTAAACCATTCCTTATCCTTATCGGATTCTGCTTGAGCCAATGTAGGCTGGGGACCAAGGTGATCCTGACCATAGCGGTAGATGTCATATCCATGAAATCCGATCAAGCCGGTTACGTTGTACAAGGCCATCGACCACCAGTTGCCGACAAATATGCCAGTTGCCCATGTGGAGGTATAATATTTGATCGGCCCAAATGTCAATACATAGCCAATCAGGAAGGCCAATGCCCCTTTGGAGAAGCGAAGCAGGAACCTCCTTGTGAACGAGCTTCGGGATGCTTCTAAATAAGTATCATTCGTTGTAAGTCGACGTCGTAACGAAGCCACAAATATGACATACGGAATGAACAGAATCCAGTCTGCAAAAAAGAAAATATCCCACCAGTACATAAGGGATGCGATACTCCCGCCCAGAGAATCAACTTGTCCGGCTTGAAGTAAGACGGGAATCGTAATGAAATCCTGGAAATACCGATAATAAACCATGTCGGAATAAATGAGCGCGGTGAGCAAAATATCGAGCACCACAAGAGCAATCAAACGTCCGCGACGTGGTAGCCATAAGGTCCAGAAGCTCACAAGTAAAAGAGAACCAATAGCGATGACATAATCCAGCGGATTCATGTCAATATTTTGGGCATGCAAGTTATAGTGAATCAGTACGAGCTTGCCGATCATAAGTACAAAAAACAGACCTAATCCAAAATATCGAGACAGCAGCACTCTGCTGAACGTGTTACCAGTGCGACTTGCACTGGACGTGCGAATAACCAACACTTTACCCCCTCCGGCAGAAATGTTCGGCTAGTATAAACTACATATTAACGTAATGTTAAAACCGAAATGCCTTTAATTATTATAGCGCTCATCTCGCGCATTTCAATGATTAAGTAAAGAAAATACAGCACAAATTAGGCCAGAAGAACGAACAGAGGGTTCGTTTCCTGGCCTAAACTTCATCATATTTAAGGCTGCAACGGCGAAGTATCTTTGCGGCGCGGAGGCAGAGGGCCTAGATACTGATAGTATTGGCATTCAATACGGCCGTTAAACAACTTCCGGCGCTTGTCTGCTTTACGGCCCCAATAATGCTCAAATTGCTTGGTGGAGCTGATGGCAAAGAAGGACCAAGTCTTCATTTCGGCTGCCGTGCGTGCGAGTGAACGGATCAGTTTTTCCACCTCGGATTGCTCGCTCAGTCTCTCGCCATAAGGTGGGTTTGTAATCATCACACCATATTGTCCTTCGAGTCTGACTTTAGTTACAGGCATTACCTTAAGAGGGATGTCTTTAGCAAAGCCTGCTGCTTTTACAGCTGCCTCAGCAACTTGTATGGCATTTGGGTCGATATCGCTACCTGCAATCTCAAAAGGAATGTCATCGCGGGTCAAATCCATCGCTTCGTCGCGAGCCTGATCCCATAATTCTCTGCCAATGACAGGCCAGTCTTCCGAGTTAAAGGTACGTCTCAGGCCTGGCGCAATGTTCCAGGCTTGCATGGCAGCTTCGACCAATAAAGTACCGGAACCGCAGCATGGGTCATAGAATGGTCGGTCAGGGCTCCAGCGACTAAGCTGAATAAGAGCAGAAGCCATCGTTTCTTTGAGAGGCGCCTCTGTAACGAGCTTACGATAGCCGCGTTTGTGCAGTCCTGGACCGGTCGTATCAAGTGTCAGCAAC
This sequence comes from Paenibacillus sp. OT2-17, assembly GCF_009827695.1. Taxonomy (NCBI): domain Bacteria; kingdom Bacillati; phylum Bacillota; class Bacilli; order Caryophanales; family Paenibacillaceae; genus Paenibacillus; species Paenibacillus sp. OT2-17. The sequence goes on from NZ_WUDQ01000184.1 coordinate 2,878, forward strand.
GCACGATCATTCAATAGAATGACCTCAATGACGTAACGAGGGCCATCTTCAGCAAACCAATCTGTGTGGTAGGTTTCCTTGAGCTTCTCTACAATCGCCTTCTTGACGATTCCCTGACTGGCTGGTACGCTACTAAGCTGTGATTTGTGCGAACGTCCCTCTACGGGAAATTCACCATCTACAGGAATCCAATCCTGCCAAGGCAATGCTTTGGTACCCTCGAACAGCTCGTCGAAGGTAGTTGCAGCAAATTCACCCATTTTTATAAGCACGCGGTCTGATGTGCGAAGCCACAGGTTACACCGGCATATATCCATATAATCTCCGGTAAAAACGACGCGGCCATTTTCAACGGTCAGATCTTCGTATCCGAGTTCTCTGAGTTCCCGGGCCACGACGGCTTCAAGTCCCATTGGCGCAGTTGCAATTAGTTGCAGTTGAGTCATTAAACGTATTCACTCCGTCCCCATAATCATGTAAGCTTGGTTCAATCCCTATAGTATAGGTCATTGTACTCGAAGAGACAAATCATTAAGGTAAAAAATTTACGAAGGACACCACGTCCAACCTGAGCTATGATTAAGCAAGAAGGAGAGATGAACCGTGGAAATTACACCAAATATGACGCCTGAACAATATGTAGACCAGCTGGTACGAGAAGATGAAGCACTGTGCAGTATTAGGGAGGCTATCGTTAAAGAAGGTATGCCGGAAGTATCCGTTGCTCATCCTTACGGAAAACTGTTGACCTTTCTAATTGAAGTATCTGGCGCACAGCATGTATTGGAAATCGGCGCATTAGGCGGCTACAGTGGATTATGTCTGGCCCGTGGGCTGGGAGAAAAGGGCCGCATTGTGTCACTTGAGCTGAAAGAAGCGTACGCAGCGCTGGCACATCGACATATGGAAAACAACGGCTACGGTGACCGTGTCGAATACCGTATCGGACCCGCAGCGGATAGTTTGAAGGAACTTCAGGAAGAGGGAAGAACATTCGATTTTTTCTTTATTGATGCAGATAAGGAAAATTACCCAGTGTATCTGGAATATGCGATTGCTCTGGCGAATCCGGGTGCCATTATTGCGGGAGACAACTGTTTCCTTCGCGGACGGACGCTGAATACGGATAAGAACGGCCCTGCCGTCCAGGCCGTGAGACGTTTTAACGAAACGATAGCAACAGATCCGCGGCTGGTCAGCACGCTTTTGCCAGCGTACGATGGATTGGCGCTAGCTCGAGTTAAATAGCGTTCATTCCCCATGTATAGCCATATATAAAGAAAGAACCACCTTGTCCACGGCAGCGTGAACAAGGTGGTTCTTGTCTGTTAAGGCAGGCTTGTCTTACCCGAAGGTTATCTTACCTGAAATCAGGCGTAGCCTTACGATCAAAAAGCTTCATGCGTACCCAGAATATGTTGACGATTAACAGGACACCTGACATGATAAACAGTCCTTCGATGCCAATAAACCCGGATAGCACCCCGCCAATGACAGCACCCAGCATATTTCCGAGCGCTAGCGAACTGGTATTGAAGCCGAAAGAACGGCTTTCCATTCCTTCCGGTGTATACGTGCGAATCAACGCATTTACGCTTGGTAGCAGACCGCCCATAAATACACCCATGAAAAAACGGATAATGACAAGTTGCCATACTTCATTGACAAAAGCCTGCGGAATGAGCATAACCGCCGTTCCGAGCAGTGCAATGGTCAAGATCTTGTGCGCTCCTATCTTGTCACTCAATCTTCCAAGGAGCGGTGCAGCAACCATATTGGATACGCCTGTAATAGCCGTAACGAACCCGGCAATCAGCGCAATTCCTTCTGCCGACCCATACAGTTTTTGCACATATAACGGTAGCAGAGATACCGTACTGATCATGGCAAACTGGAGCAGAAACGTTACGGTGAACAAAGCCGGAAGCTGGGGCGTATGGCTTAGCTCCTTTAATCCGGCAAGAACCGAAATTTGCGGTATGCGTGCAGCTTCCGTTTTGCTGAAATTTTCTTTAACCAGAAACATTGCGATGAGCGAGGCTATAAAAATTAGAGCGCCTGTAATATAAAAGATCGGTCTGAATCCGACCCAGTCAGCCAAAAATCCGCCTAGCAGAGGACCGAGAATCGTGCCAGCCATCTGACCGGATTGCATAATCCCCATAGCGAATCCGGTTCGCTCTTTGGGAGTGGTACCCGACACTAGGGAAATCGATGCCGGATTGAAACCCGAAATCGTACCGTTCAGCAGGCGAAGCGCCAGCAGTTGCCACGGGTGGGTGACCAAACCCATACATCCGATGACCAAAGCCATACCAAAGCCTGAGCGAAGCAGCATGACTTTACGTCCATATCGGTCAGCCAGCTTGCCCCACAAAGGCTGGAACATAAATGAGGTCAAAAAGTTAGCGGCAAAAATAACTCCGGCCCATAGACAATATCGTGCTCTCCCTTCACATGAAGGTCCTGAGCCAGATACAGGGCGAGGAACGGAGTAATCATCGTGATACCCGCATTGACCAGAAACTGACCGAACCAAAGCACAATGAGATTGATTTTCCACGTCTCCCACGTCTCCCACGTTTTCAATGTGCTTTCACTTCCTTTCTGCCCATTCTCATCCTGTTGTAAATCCTACTTATCAAAGCATAACTTCTCCGGAGCTTTAAAAAAGCCATTTCTCTAGTATAGCACACTTCATTGAAACTTTATCCAAATGTCATGGGTTTGTCATGGTTTGTTCGAGAGCTGCGGTTGTTACGACTCTTGAAAAAGGGCATAATAAAATATAGTATTTATGATTCGAACTGGAGGCTGAAGTCATGACCTACAATGATACTTTTATCCGCGCTTGCCGCAAGCAAGCTGTGGATCATATTCCCGTATGGTACATGCGGCAGGCCGGAAGGTATGACCCTGAGTATCGCAAAATTAAAGAAAAATACACACTGCTTGAAATATGCCGCCAGCCCGAGTTGGCCGCAGAAGTGACCTTGATGCCCGTGCGCAAGCTTGGGGTGGACGCTGCAATTTTATATTCTGATATTATGAATCCGGTAGCCTCGCTAGGGGTTGATTTTGATATTGTCAAAAATATTGGCCCGGTTATTGATAATCCGATCCGGTCAGCTGCAGACGTAGATAAGTTGCGTCCAATTGATGTGGAACGCGATTTGGGTCATATTTTGGAAACGATTCGTATTTTGGACCGTGAACTAAACGTGCCATTGATTACGTTCGCTGGAGCGCCTTTTACCATTGCAAGCTATTTAATAGAAGGGAGGCCCTCCAAAGGATATATTCGCACGAAAGCGATGATGTATGGAGAGCCTGAGTTGTGGCATCGCCTGATGGATAAGCTAGGGGACATGGTTATTACATACGTGCGAGCCCATATCGCTAATGGCGGTAAGGCTTTTCAATTGTTTGATAGCTGGGTAGGTGCGCTCTCGCCTTATGATTTTCAAACTTTTGTGCTGCCGACTATCACACGTATTTTCCATGAACTATCTGATCTGGATGTACCTAAAATTTATTTCCCGGGCGTAAGCTCTGGTGAATTGCTCCCACACTTGAATGGGTTAAAAGCCGATGTGATTGGACTGGACTGGCGGGTAAGTATACCTGAAGGACGTCGTCGCTTGGGGAACGGTTTTGGTGTACA
>NZ_WUDQ01000185.1:0-6516 GCF_009827695.1 Paenibacillus sp. OT2-17
GGCGGCGACAGATGCTTTTTATCAATTATCCATCGATTCGAACTACATTCGAATGGATCGGGTTGCCAGCAATGTGTACTGGAATCAGTCGACATCTTACGGAGATATGGAAATCACGATTAATTTGTCCAAGCCAGAAAAAAGTCCCAAGGAAATTGCGATGGCGAAGCTTTTGCCGCCGCCTGTTTATCCCAAGTGTCAATTATGCCGTGAAAACGTCGGATATGCAGGAAGAGTAAATCATCCGTCCCGTCAAAATTTGCGCATCATTCCGGTGGAATTGAATGGGGAACCGTGGTTTTTTCAATATTCACCCTATGTGTATTACAACGAGCACTGCATTGTGTTCCATCATGATCATGTACCGATGAAGCTTACGAAGGATACACTGCGCCGATTGCTGGCCTTTACGAAAGCGTTTCCGCATTATTTTATTGGCTCCAATGCGGATCTGCCGATTGTCGGCGGATCGATCCTGACCCATGATCATTTTCAGGGTGGTCGTCATACATTCCCAATTGAAAAAGCGGGTGTGGACGGCATATACCATAATGAATCGTTCCCGCAGGTTTCAGCGGGGATTGTAAACTGGCCGATGTCGGTCATCCGTTTTACGTCAACAGATGCCGAGGCGTTGTTGGAAGCGGGAAATGCTGCTTTTGAAGCCTGGAAAGTTTATAGTGATCCTGTAGCTGATGTCCTCTCTCATACAGAGCAGGAAGGGGAAACGATTCCGCATAATACCGTGACGCCGATTGTGCGCCGTGATGCCGAAGGCAGGTACCAGATGAATCTCGTACTGCGTAACAACCGAACGAGTGAAGAGTATCCGGAAGGTATTTTCCATCCTCACCGCGAGATGCATCACATCAAGAAGGAAAATATCGGTCTGATCGAAGTTATGGGACTTGCCATATTACCGGGGCGGCTCAAGGATGAACTGGATGGAATTGCAGATATTTTGTGTGGGGATGACAAGCTGGCTGTGGCTATGCAGCAGGAAGGACATCCACTGTTTAAGCATGCAGACTGGATTTATCGGTTAAACACCCGGTTCGGTCGTTTGCCTGACAAGGAGACGGCTGTTCGTACCGTACAAAATGAGGTTGGACTGAAATTCAGTGAAATTTTAGAGCATGCAGGAGTGTATAAACGAAATCCGTCCGGTCAACAGGCCTTTGGTCGTTTTATGAAACAATTGGGATATACTTTGGGAGAATAAAATTGCTTGCGCAGCACATAATACTCTACGAGAACCCTCCCAAGATATGACATGGAACCATGCTCCTCAAGGAGTGTGGTTTTTTTCTGAAAATAAAGCAGATTTGTTTCCTGTAACCGAAAAGGTTATAATAGAGTAGTTTCTTAACATTAAACTTTAGAACTATTGGAGGCGAGCGTTTGCGATGAAAGCATTCGAATTTTATAATCCTACACAATTGATCTTCGGTAAAGGACAATTGGAGGCTCTCAAGCGTGAAGTTCCTAAATATGGTAAACGTGTACTGCTTGTATATGGCGGCGGCAGCATTAAGCGCAGCGGTTTGTACGATAATGTAATAAGTTTGCTTGGTGAAATCGGTGCAGAGGTAACGGAACTGGCTGGTGTAGAACCGAATCCTCGCTTATCTACAGTACATAAAGGCGTTGAATTGTGTAAAACACATCAAATCGACCTCGTTCTGGCTGTAGGCGGTGGTAGTGTGCTGGATTGCTCCAAAGCCATTGCTGTTGGTGCAAAATATGATGGCGACATGTGGGATTTTGCAGAGCGTAAAGCGGCACCACAGGCAGCATTGCCACTAGGTACGGTTTTGACCATGGCAGCTACCGGTTCTGAAATGAATGCGGGTTCTGTTATTACAAATGAAAAAACACAGGAAAAATTGGGCTGGGGCAGCGTATTTGCGTTCCCTGCGTTTTCTATTCTTGATCCTGTGAACACATACTCACTGCCACAAAATCAAACCGTTTACGGAATCGTAGATATGATGTCACATACGCTGGAGCATTATTTCCATTTGGAATCCAATACTCCGGTCCAACTTGGCTGGTGCGAAACGATTTTGCGTACGGTCATGGATGCGGCTCCAGGTCTGGTCAACGATCTGGAAAACTACGAGCTGCGTGAAACGATTATGTATTGTGGTACGATGGCGCTGAACGGCTTCCTGAATATGGGGCTGACAGGTGACTGGGCTACTCACAATATCGAACATGCGGTGTCTGCTGTTTATGATATTCCACATGGTGGAGGACTGGCTATTCTGTTCCCGAACTGGATGAAACACAATTTGCATGTGAAGCCTGAACGCTTCAAGCAACTGGCGGTCAATGTGTTCCATGTGAAACCAGAAGGCAAGAGTGATGAAGAAGTGGCGTTGGAAGGTATTCAGGCGTTGCGTGATTTCTGGAACTCGATTGGTGCACCAAGCCGTCTGGCTGATTACGATATTGATGCGTCCAAAATCGATGTTATGGCTGATAAAGCTGTGAAATTCGGGTCTTTTGGTGGCTTTAACAAGCTCAATCGGGAAGATGTAGTCGAAATTTACAAAGCATCCCTGTAAACCGACATTTGTATCATTTTAAGCACGTTTGTGCGTCATTAGACGTACGAACGTGCTTTTTTGGGGTTAATTTGGGATATTAGAGGAAAATTTTGAAACTTTTTAAGGTTGAATACGTAAACATAGTTATAGACTGGAAACCAGACTGAAAAGGTACATGGAAGGAGGAGTCGCATGGAAACCATATTTTGGTGGTTACTCGCAGGGGGCGCTATCTTTACCGTGGTCAGTGTGCTGATTGGAGATGTACTCGGTGGTTGGCTGGATGGTGCATTGGAGCTACCGGGCCTCGATTGGTTCAGACCTGTCGTTTTACTTGGAGCCATGACCGCTTTTGGCGGAGCTGGAGTACTGCTGACAAAGTATACCGGGCTGAGCATGGGGTGGGTCGTCGTGCTTGCTCTAGGGATTGCGTTTGTCATCGGAATACTCGTGTTCTTTGCGTTTATCAAACCCATGGCGAATTCGGAGGTATCCAGCGGCTTCTCCATGCGTGAGCTGACTGGCCGGATCGGTGAGGTCACCATTCCTGTACCTGAGGTTGGTTACGGGGAGGTTATGATCCGCTTGGGTGCAGGCAACACCATACATACAGCATCTAGCTTCGATCACAAACCGCTTGCTGCGGGAACCCGTATCGTCGTGGTTGAGGTCGCAGAGGGCGTCGTCCGCGTAGCGTACCTGGACACATAGACGGCGCATTCGCTTAACTTGAAGGGAGCGTGATCGGGAGTGTCAAATTTGCAAGATATTGTGTTGGTCCCTGGGATTGTTGTCATCGTTATCGTTATATTAGGGATCGCTTTTTGGGCCCGTTACAAAACGGTAGGGCCGGATGAAGGAATGATCGTGACGGGTTCTTTTCTAGGAAATAAAAATATTTCCGAGGATGACTCTGGACGAAAAATTAAAATTGTACGCGGCGGGGGGGCCTTCATTTGGCCTATTTTTCAGCAGTCCGAATTCATCTCTCTGTTGTCCCATAAACTGGACGTAACCACACCGGAAGTGTATACGGAGCAAGGAGTTCCCGTGATTGCGGATGGTGTGGCGATCATCAAGGTCGGCAGTTCTATTGAGGATGTGGCTACAGCAGCCGAGCAGTTCATCGGGAAGCCACTGGAGGCTCTTAGAGGAGAGGCTCAGGAAGTGCTGGAGGGACATTTGCGCGCAATCCTCGGTTCGATGACAGTGGAAGAAGTTTATCGTAATCGGGATCGGTTTGCGCAGGAAGTACAGGGTGTGGCTGCTCGTGATCTGAAAAAGATGGGCTTGCAAATCGTTTCATTCACCATCAAAGATGTGCGTGATAAGCACGGATATCTGGATGCGCTTGGTAAGCCGAGAATTGCCGCTGTGAAACGGGATGCTGAGATTGCAGAAGCCGAGGCTGTGCGGGATGCCCGGATTCAGAAGGCGCGTGCGGAACAGGAAGGCCAGAAGGCCGAACTGCTGCGGGATACCAACATTGCCGAGGCAGCCAAGGAGAAGGAACTGAAAGTGGCTTCGTTTAAGAAAGAACAGGATACAGCGAAGGCAGAAGCCGATCAGGCTTATCACATTCAGGAGGCCCGTGCCAAGCAGACTGCTGTCGAGGAGCAGATGAAAGTCGAGCTGGTGCGCAAAGAACGGGAAATTGATCTTCAATCCAAGGAAATACAGGTACGTGAAAAGCAATATGATGCGGAAGTGAAAAAGAAGGCAGAAGCTGATCGGTATGCGGTCGAGCAAGCGGCGGAAGCAGATAAATCGCGTAAAATGCGTGAGGCTGAATCGCTGCAATACTCGATTGAGACACAGGCTAAAGCGTCAGCTGAACAAAAACGTCTCAACGGGCAAGCAGAAGCGGATGCCGAACGCGCCAAAGGTACGGCAGACGCAGATGTCATCCGTTTGCGTGGACTTGCAGAAGCGGAGGCCAAGGAAAAACTGGCGGAGGCGTTCCAGAAGTTTGGAGAGGCTGCCGTGCTCGATATTATCGTAAAAATGTTGCCTGATCTGGCTGGACGTATTGCCGAACCGATTGCGTCCATTGATAAACTCACCGTAGTTGATACGGGAAAAGGAGAAGGAGCAGCGCGTGTCAGTAATTATGTCACCGAACTGATGGCTACGGCACCTGAGATGCTGAAGAGTGTATCCGGCATTGATGTGGAGCAGTTAATCAAGGGGCTGACGACTGGGAAAAAAGGCCTTCATTCCGTGCCGTCTTCCGGTGAAGCGAATAAGCAGCATCTTCCAGCCTCGGTGGAGGCAGCACTAACAGATAAAGAATAACGATAAGTCTTTGGGGAGCATCTACCCCTAACCAAAAGACCGCTTTTCATCACAGCATTTCCCGGCAATGTGATGAAAAGCGTTTTCTTTTTATTGACCTTTAGCCGAATATTTGGTACTTTAACGTGGATTCCTCTGAGCTTCATGCTATAATTCTTAGGATCAAGGTTCTGATAAAAGAGGTGCGGATGTGAGCAGCCTAAAAGTGGCCAAAGCGCTGAATAACAATGTGATTATAGGGATGCATCCCGAGCATGATGAGGTTGTTGTGATTGGAAAAGGAATCGGTTTCAATCGCAGACCCGGTGATCTTATGCCGTTGGATTCAGTTGAAAAATTATTTATATTAAAAAGCCATGAAGAACAGGAGCAATACAAACGGTTGCTTCCTGAGCTGGATGAAAAGCTCATTGAGGTCATCGGTGAGGTACTTCATCTTGTTCAGCTTCAAGCAAAGAAGCCTCTAAATGAGCACATACTGATTGCTTTAACTGACCATATCGCTTTTTCCATCAACCGTCATAAACAGGGAATTACGATTCATAATCCGTTTTTGTATGAGACTAGGGAAATATATCCTCAGGAATACAAGATGGCTGAGCAGGCTGTTGCTCTAATCAGGGATAAGATGGATGTAGATCTGGGAGAAGATGAAATCGGATTCGTGGCCCTGCATATTTATAGCGCCATGACAAACCAGCATATCTCCGAGGTGAGGAAGGATTCTCGTCTGATTGCTGATATGGTTCAGGTTGTCGAGACCACACTGGATTATCGTATTCCTCTCCAATCTCTTGATTATTCTCGACTGCTGACTCATCTGAGGTTTGCGATTGAACGTGTGCGCCGGGGAGAAATTGTGCAGGAGATTTATCGGTTGGACAAGCTTTTGAATGAGGAGTATCCAGAAATGTATATGCTGTCCTGGAAACTCACGAAAATTATGGAGAAAAGACTCCGTAAATCTGTGTACCCGGCTGAGGTCAGTTATTTGACAATGCATCTGCAACGGTTATCCCAACGCAAAGAGCAGGGGGAGCAACAAAAGTGATAAAACAGGAATAAAAAAGTATTGCCTCGCATTTAGCGGGGTGCTATAATCAATTTTGCAATGAGGAAGACAACAACTGAACATTTAACGTGTTACTGATTCGATCAGGCATGAGTTGTTTTTAAGTTATGATTGTTTACAGCCTACTGGGGCAAGCTATATCCCAAGGTTGTTTTCAAACATACTTAAATCGGCTCATGCCTTTTTTGTTGTTTTGCCTCTGTTCTAAATTTCAGAGAAGGATGTGGAAGGTATGTTTAAAAAGCTTTTCGGCGTTTTACAGCGTGTCGGTAAAGCATTAATGCTTCCTGTAGCGATTTTGCCAGCTGCGGGGCTTTTATTGGGTATCGGTAACATGCTGGTCAATCCTGATTTTCTCCAGTACATTCCGGCATTAAATGCGGGCTGGGTTCAATCGGTAGCGACGATCATGATGAATGCCGGACAAATCGTTTTTGATAATCTGGCACTGTTGTTCGCAGTCGGCGTAGCCGTCGGTCTGGCGGGCGGTGAGGGTGTAGCAGGTTTGGCTGCCATCATCGGTTACCTCGTTATGAACATTACTCTGGGTACAGCCGTGGGTGTCACACCTGGTCTGATTGCTCAAAAAATACCGGG
>NZ_WUDQ01000186.1:0-6507 GCF_009827695.1 Paenibacillus sp. OT2-17
GTGCATGATAAGGAGACAATCCGACCACTTCGAGCAGCTCTTCCACCCGCTCTTTGAGCTGCGTTTTGCTTAGCTTTTCATGCGTGATGAGCGGTTCTTCCAGCACCTGCTGTACTGTCCATCTGGGATCAAGCGAAGCAAACGGATCTTGAAACACCATCTGCATATCCGTTCTGAATTTGCGCAGCTGCTCTGTGTTTAGCTTACGTATATCCGTGCCGTTAAACAGAATCTCTCCATCCGTCGGTTCGATCAATCTGAGAATTGCCCGTCCAGTTGTGGATTTGCCGCAGCCGGATTCTCCCACGATTGCCAGGGTTTCACCCTGCTGTACAGTCAGGTTAATACCATCCACCGCTTTGACTGCTCCCACTTGTTTGGAAAAAAGTCCTTTTTTGATCGGATAGTGCTTTTTCAAATTACGTATTTCAAGCAGTGTACTCATGATATCCCTCCTGCTGTAGCAAGCAGCGGCTTTTGTGTCCGGGTTCCACTTCTGTAAGCTCCGGGGCCTCTGCACGGCAAATTTCCTTGGCAAACTGACAACGTGGTGCAAAGCGGCAGCCATGTGGCATATCAAGTGGGTTGGGAACCTGGCCCGGAATGGAAGCCAGACGCTCCTGATCACTGTTTAATTGTGGCAGTGAAGCTAGCAAACTTTGTGTATACGGATGCTTGGGCTCTTTAAAAAGCGTTTTTACATCGGTTTCTTCTACCACTTGTCCGGCGTACATAATCACGACCCGATCGCACATTTCAGCAACGACACCAAGGTCATGAGTAATCATCAGAATGGAAGTTCCTTCGGACTTCTGCAGCTCACGCATCAAGTCAAGAATCTGTGCTTGAATGGTTACGTCTAGTGCCGTTGTCGGTTCATCGGCGATCAGCAGCTTCGGATTGCACACCATCGCCATCGCAATCATCACCCGTTGGCGCATCCCGCCCGAGAGTTCATGCGGATAAGAAGCGGCTACTTTTTCTGGACGTGGAATTCCCACTTTCGTCAGCATGTCCACAGCCATGTCTTTCGCTTTGTGTTTGCTTACACCGTGGTGGTATCGGGCAGACTCCGCAATTTGCTTGCCGATTTTGAACACAGGATTTAGCGAAGTCATCGGCTCCTGAAAAATCATGGCCATCTCGTTGCCACGAATCGAGCGCATTTTCCGCTCCGAAAAATCCAGCATGTTTTCACCGTTAAACCGTACTTCACCAGCGGCTACTTTCCCAAGTCCCTTGGGGAGGAGCTGCATAATGGAAAGGGAGGTAATGCTCTTGCCGCACCCGGATTCTCCAACGATTCCGAGTGTTTCGCCTTTGCCAACCGATAGATCGACGCCGTCCACAGCCCGGATGGTGCCAGCCGCAGTCTTGAACTCCGTCCGGAGGTTGGTTACTTCAAGCAGTTGTGCCATGCCCTCTTCCTCCTCCTTGTCCATCATTGAACCTTCATGTTCTTTTTAACTTAGGGAATAAAGCTTATTCAGACTTGCCCATCGTTTGCAGATGCTTCATGGTACCGTACAGTTTAGTAATATGTTGAAACTCCTTTTCCGAATGAAAAGAGCATTGCCCACGTCCATAAGCTTTGGCTGTTTCTACAGCCAATTTGGCCGCCAGCGCAATATCGCTTTCGTGGCTGGCCCCCGTTGCACTGCCTGGGACAGGAGCAGCGGCCGTGATGGCTACACCAACCACTGGAGCGGAAGTTGCCACCGCTGGTTGCAAAATGCTGTTGATGTGATACAGGTCGTTACCATAAGGTGTGATGTCCTGCGTAGTTACAGCAAACGTGACACACGGTTCGCCAGTAACGGTCTGAACAATATCGACGAGGTCTTCACTAATTCGTAGCACATAGCCTTGACGTACCGTCGGGGAAATGGCAATACCTTTATGGTTAATGACCCGATTCCCTTTGGTCGTATCAATGGATAGGATCGCTTCCATTTCGGGTGTCACTTCATATTTGTTCATCGTCAAAATATCTACGGGTGAATCCATAAATGGAACCGGATCATGGGGCTGAGTGGGTGCATCTGGACAAATATGTGTACAGATGATCACATCTCCGTCAAGCACATCTCCTTTGGACTGCATGCACAATAGTTTAGCCGCCGCCGAAATTGCCGCTGCCGCACCGTCACCATCGGATACAAATCCGATCATTTCCGGTCGTGCTCCAAGTCCACCAAGTCGCCCTACTACACCCAAGGTTGGAGAATCGCCCCCCTGAATGCGACCCGTTTTACCGGCAATGACAATTTTAATAAAATCCGTAGAGCCCTTTTCACCTTTCACGGTGGAGACCGTAATCTCCGCTTGACCCAGTTGTTCCAAATAAGCTTTGACTTCTGCCCCGCTGGCAAACGGGCTATCCAAAAGGTCATAGACTTCAAAAACTTGTTTCATCATACGGCAGATCCCCTTATGCTTCTTTTTGTGTTGTTTTCAGATATTTAAGCGCCGTCAAGGCGTATACTTTCGCAGATTGAATGATCTGCCATACCGGAGCTTTTTCATTAAAATTGTGAATGGTCGACAGTTCGGCAGGCCCGTATTGCAATACCGGGATATTGTATTTGCGGAATGCACGTGCATCGCTGGTTGCCCATTGCAGTACGCCATAGGCCTCTTTACCGCTGACCTCAGCGATAGATTCCAAAAGCTCCTGTACAATTGGCTCGGTTGGAGGGGTCCAGTTGGCATTACCATAAAATCCGAATTGTTTGGGTTCCGCGTCAATGCCTACACTTGCAAGCAATTCTTTGGCTTTGGCCAGTACATCCCGGTGGTCTACGCCAAATGGAACACGGGAATCCACTTGCACTGTGCAACGGTCTGCAACCACATTGACTTTGGTGCCTCCCTGAATCGTACCAATGTTCACTGTTACATGATCAAACGCTTGTCCATAGCTTGGGTTCTCCCGTTCACTTGCATAACGCTTGGAAATTTCAATGATCTCTTTGACTTCTTCCGGGATGTCCGGCTTGATGTCCCACAGTTGTTGCAGCGCTTCAATCCCTTTTGCTGCCTTCAAAATAGCACTTTCACCTGCAATCGGCTGCAAACTGCCATGACCCGGTGTGCCTTCAACGGTAAATTCAAACCAGCAGCTTCCTTTTTGCCCGATGGTCGGGTTTTGCGGGCCTGAAGGCTCTGCGATCACAGCAGCTGTTCCTTCAATCAGCTTTCTTTCCAGCACCCAAGGTACTCCGAGATGTCCCCCAGTTTCCTCGTCTGGAACTACAAGCAACGACAACGCACCTTCGAGTGGTACGCCTAGTTTGGAGAAAAGCGCAACGGTAAATATTAATCCGCCCAGTCCTGCTTTCATGTCCGAAGCACCGCGACCCAGGAGATAGCCATCACGTATCTCACCACAAAACGGATCAAAATCCCAACGAGTACGGTCCCCTGCCGGCACGACGTCTGTATGCCCACAGAAAATCAGTTTTTTTCCGTCCGCCGTTTCAGCGCCATAATCAGAAATGAGATTCCACATATTCGGCCTGGATTCATGCACCGTTGTTTCTATACCTGCTTCTTTAAGATAGTCCATAATGAACTGACTAATTTCGCGTGAATCACCTGGAGGATTTTCCGAAGGAAACTGAATCAACCGCGAGCATAGCTCAAGCAATTCGTCCTGCCGTTTATCTATTTCATCAAGAACTAACGTTTTCCAATCTGTCATTTCCATTCAATCCCTTCACGTTTTTCATTTAGCCAACTAAATTTTTTACGATCCATCGGGATCAGCTTCATACTTCAGGTGTAAAATGATAGCCTTCGGCTGTAAAAACCGAAGGCATAAGGTAAGATCACAACTTACTCTTTATTCAATGAATAGAATCGGATAACCTCATCTGGGTAGTAAACATATCCAGTGACGTCTTTGCTCATGCCAACAACCCGATTGTATTCATACAGGTACGCCCATGGCGAATCTTGATTTATAAGCTCTTGTGCTTTGCCATACAGCTCTTTACGTTTATTTTCATCTTGCTCTTTGCCTGCTTGTTCCCAAAGCTTATCCACTTCTGCATTAGCATAATGCATATAATTCGAAGAACCGCCGCTGTACATCAGGAACCCGAGATGGTAACCAGGGTCGTTGACGAAGGAAGTCCATTTGGAAATGTATGCTGTCAGGTTGCCTTCTCGTTGCTGTTCAAGGAACTGTGCACGGGCAACATTGACAACATTCATCTTTACGCCAATCTTGGCAAGTTCAGCTTGAATCAATACAGCATCATCTGCCCAGTCCTGGAAGCCGGAACCCAGTGTCAGATCAAAATTAAACCCATTAGGATAACCCGCTTCTGTAAGCAGCTGTTTTGCTTTGTCCAAGTCATGCTTGTAGCTGTAGCCCGCATCGGTGTAGCCAGGCGTGTTACTCGCTACAGAACTCTTCATTTGCTTTGCTTGACCGTACATGACATCGTCGATTAATTGGTCGTAAGGAATAGCATAAGCAATGGCTTGACGCACTTTTGGATCATTAAAAGGTTTGACTTTGTTATTCATGGCGAAATACAGAATCCGGTTACTTGCATTGGATTGAACCTTCAGATCAGCGTTGGTTTCCAGCTTCGAAACGTCCTTTGCAGGAATCTCAATCGCCATGTCCACATCGCCTTTATCCAGCAGAAGTACACGGTTGGAAGCTTCCTTGGTAAACTTCATCGTTACTTTGCTCAGATTTGGCGCTCCTTGCCAGTAGCTGGCATTAGCATTAAAGACAGCTTCTGTCGCAGGGTCCCATTTTTCAAGCTTGAACGGACCTGAACCTGCCGCATGTGTTTTCAAATAGTCGCCATCGCCATTTTCTTTGACAAGCACATCATCCACAATAGAGAAGTTGTACAATGACAGGATTTGCAGAAACATATGATTGGGTTGGGACAATGTAACGACAACGGTGTGCTCATCAGGCGCTGTAGCGGTTTTAATGGAGCTCATACCATACAGGAAGCTACCGGAATCGGAATTTTTAAGCCGCTCAAAGGAATACAACACAGAATTGGCGGTCAGCGGGTTGCCGCTTTGGAATTTAACGTCTTTACGCAGATGGAGCGTATAAGTCATGTTATCAGCGGACACATCCCATTTTTCAGCCAGCATGGGCTTAATTGCTTCCGTATCTGCCACTTCACCGCTATCCGTAGACTTTTTGCCATAGGTCACAAGCTGATCATAGAGCGCAAGCACAAGGGTATCCGATGTAAGATCACTTGCTTCAGCAGGGTCCATGGTTGACCCTCCCTCCGAGTAAGCAAGTGTAATCGTCTTTGGTGGGGATGGGGCATCTGCGCCTTTCTCTCCAGATGAAGCGGACGGGCTGTTAGCATTGCTCGCACAGCCTGCCGTCCATAGCAACGTAGACAAGACGACAATTAGAGAAAGACTTTTTTTCAACATGGCTTACGTTCTCCCCTTTAATGATCTATTTATTTTTATTTGCTAGAGCGCAGTCTAGGATCAAGAACATCCCGCAAACCGTCTCCAAGCAAATTGAAGCCCAAAATAGCTGTCGCAATTCCAAGACCTGGGAAGGTTACAATCCACCACTCACCGGAAATGATATACGCTCGCCCTTCTGAAATCATTGCACCCCATTCAGCAATCGGGGGTTTCACACCGAGCCCCAGGAAGCTGAGACTGGCTGAGGTGAGGATGGCGAAGCCCATTCCGAGCGTTGCATTCACAAGCAGTGGGGCAAGTGCATTAGGCAAGATGTGGCGAAACAGGATCGTTCCGTTCGTTACACCAATTGCCCGGCTGGCCTCAACAAACTCCTTTTCCCGGAGAGAGATGGTTTGTCCGTGAATCAGTCTGGCGAATTCGGGTATGCCTACAATGCCCACGGCGATGAGTGCACTCATCAGTCCTGGTCCCATCGCTGCAGCAATGGCCATGGCGAGTACCAGCGACGGGAAAGCCAACAGAATATCCATACAGCGCATAATAATGCTGCCCATTCGACCGCCATAGAAACCTGCGATGGCTCCAAGCGGTACGCCGATGATAAATGAGATCGACACGGCAATCATCCCGGTCCATATGCTGATTCTGGCTCCGTAAATGACACGGCTGAGAATGTCACGTCCGTAATTATCGGTCCCAAACCAATGTTCTGCACTTGGCGGCAGCAGCTTGTTCGCCGGGTCGGTTACATAAGGATCATGTGGAACGATCCATGATGAGAGGATGGCAATGAGCGTCCAGCCAACGATAAAGATAAATCCGATTAAAGCGAGTTTATTGCCAAACAGTAATCGCCAAAAGGTCTTGCGTTTCGGTATAGCGGCTGCATTGGGCTGAGGTACAGCCGCTTTTGCCACCAAATCACTTGCAGTGCTCATCCGAGTACCTCCCCCTACTTTTGTGCTTCGTTCATTATTCGTACCGGATACGTGGATCAATCAATCCGTAAACCAAGTCGACTCCAAGATTGATAAAGCTGTAAATCAGCGCACTTACGAGGGTAAATGCTTG
>NZ_WUDQ01000187.1:0-6502 GCF_009827695.1 Paenibacillus sp. OT2-17
GGGCATACAGACTGCCGGAGAACAGGAGAATACCCACCAGCATAACCCAGCCTGCGGTAACGATGAGAGAAGAATGGACAAGGCTGTCAGCAAGAACTCCAAGCAGCAGCAAACCCAGTCCGTGAGCGATTTGATATTGAATTCCTGTCTGGAATATGCTCATCATGTCTACGGAAAGTCTCTTTTTCAATGCGTGTGCGCCGAACGCTCCCAGAGCTACGGCTAAAAACATCACGATACAACCAAGCAATAGCAAAATTTTCATGTTTTAACGCCTCCCTGTGAAATAGTACCGATTCCAATCGATTTCGTCAATTTTCCTTGTGAATCTCTAAACTTATAGAATTTTTCGACTCTCATTTGGCGCCTAGTGTGGTATATTTTTTCCAGGGCCAATGCGAAGCATTTGGAGCAATAGACAGCGTGTCCTCCACCTTTTTTATGGGAAAGTGAGGTGATGATGCTGTCTTTTTGTGCTGTCGTTTTTCGGAATAAAATCTTGTGTAAAGCCAAAATTGATAATGGAGAGGATGAATGCAAAAGTGATCAGCAGAAAATCAGTGTTCAGGAAATCTGTCTCTATGGTCATGTCAGCCATTTTGGTACTTCCGTTAACCTTGGGCTTATTTCAGGCAGGACCCGACCGTGCATCAGCCGCAACACCGGAAACGACACGCTTTTTACAATTGTATAAACAGCTGAAGGATCCGGCTAGCGGATACTTTTCAAAAGAAGGCATCCCTTATCATTCCGTTGAAACGCTTATGAGCGAGGCTCCAGATTACGGACACTTAACGACTTCGGAAGCGTACAGCTACTGGATGTGGCTGGAAGTGCTGTATGGTCATTATACCGGGGATTGGGGGCATTTGGAATCCGCATGGGACAACATGGAGAAATATATCATTCCTGTTAATGAAGGCGACGGTAAGGAAGAGCAGCCGACAATGAGTAACTACAACCCGAACAGCCCCGCCACCTATGCCGCAGAATACTCACAGCCGGATCAATACCCAAGCCGTCTGAGTGGACAGTATGGTGGTGGCAAGGATCCACTGGACTCTGAGCTGAAGGCAACCTATGGCAACAACCAGACTTATCTGATGCACTGGTTGTTGGACGTGGATAATTGGTACGGCTTCGGAAATCTTCTGAATCCGTCGCATACAGCAGCCTATGTAAACACCTTCCAGCGCGGGGAACAGGAATCGGTCTGGGAGGCTGTACCACATCCATCGCAAGACAATCAAAAGTTTGGCAAGCCTAATGAAGGCTTTATGAGCTTGTTTACCAAGGAAAATAATGCCCCGGCACAGCAATGGCGTTACACGAATGCCACCGATGCAGATGCACGGGCAGTTCAAGCGATGTACTGGGCTAAGGAATTGGGATATGACAACTCCGTATATTTGGATAAAGCCAAAAAGATGGGAGACTTTTTGCGGTACGGCATGTACGATAAATACTTCCAGAAAACCGGAAGCGCTTCCAATGGAACTCCAATTGCTGGTACGGGCAAGGATGCCAGTCTTTATCTGATGGCATGGTATACAGCCTGGGGCGGCGGACTTGGCCAAAGCGGCAACTGGGCTTGGCGTATTGGTGCCAGCCATGCACATCAGGGCTACCAAAATGTCGTCGCAGCGTATGCGTTGTCCGATCAAGATGGTGGATTAATACCGAATTCACCAACGGCGGGACAGGACTGGGCGACCTCGCTGAAGCGCCAACTGGAGTTTTATACTTGGCTGCAATCCGATGAGGGGGCCATTGCAGGCGGAGCGACGAATAGCTGGGATGGTGCCTACAAGGCTTATCCATCTGGCACAAGTACCTTTTATGGCATGGCTTATACAGGGGCTCCTGTATATAACGATCCACCCTCGAACAACTGGTTCGGGATGCAGGCTTGGCCTGTCGAGCGAGTTGCCGAGCTGTACTACATTTTAGCCAAGAAAGGGGATACTTCGTCCGAGCAGTTTAAAATGGCTAAACAAGTGACGGAAAACTGGATAGCGTGGTCCAAGAGCTATGTATTTGCCAACGAACGGCCTGTGAGTGATGCGCAGGGATACTATTTGGACGCTCAAGGTAAGCGTATTCTAGGTGGTAAGAATCCGAAAGTAGCTACTACAGCGGCTAAAGGTGAGTTCTGGCTGCCGAGCAATCTGGAATGGAGCGGAAAGCCTGAAACCTGGAGCGGATTTGCCAATCATAAAGGGAATACCAATCTCCATGTGGTAACAAAGAATCCGGGGCAGGATGCCGGAGTGCTGGGCAGCTATGTTAAAGCACTTACTTTCTTTGCTGCTGGAACGAAAGCTGAAAAAGGAGACTATTCCGAGTTAGGCAAGGAAGCTAAGGATCTGTCTAAAGCTTTGCTTGATGCTGCATGGGGTTATAACGATGGTATAGGCATTACAACGAAGGAAGCGCGCGAAGATTATTATCGTTATTTTACCAAAGAAGTGTATATCCCGAGCGGCTGGAGTGGTAAGACTGGGCAAGGCAACACGATCCCTGGTACCGACGCTACACCGTCTGATCCGTCTAAAGGTGGTAATGGTACGTATTCCAGCTACAGCGATATCCGCCCTAATATCACCAAAGATCCGCAATGGTCCTATCTTAAAGATAAATACACGACTTCATGGAACAAGCAGACCAAAAAATGGGATAAAGGCGCTCCAGAATTTACGTATCACCGTTTCTTGTCCCAAGTTGATATGGCAACGGCTTATGCCGAGTATGACCGTCTCATTAACGGTAGTGGACCAACCGAGCCTACAGCTCCCAAAGCTCCGGCAAATGTGAAGGCAAACGCAGGGGATGCTCAGGTTACACTGACCTGGAGCAAAGCGACGGGTGCCGATAGCTATACGGTCAAGCGCTCCACAACCAGTGGTGGCCCATATACTACAGTAGCAATAGTAACAGACAGCACTTACAAGGATACAGGAGTGGTGAATGAAACCACTTATTATTATGTGGCAAGTGCAACAAATTCTTTAGGAACCAGCCCGGATTCTGCCGAGGTCAGTGCCAAGCCTACGGCAGCACCCATTCCAGCAACGGGAGATGTGATTGCCCAATACCGCGTGGGCGACACCAACCCGGGAGATAACCAGATTCGGCCACTGTTCCGTGTTGTAAACAAGGGTAAAGAGGCAGTTGATCTGAAAAATGTCAAGCTGCGATACTACTACACCGTAGATGGCGACAAGTCACAGGAATTCCATTGTGACTATGCACAGTTGGGCAGTAGTAACGTTCAGGGACGTTTTGTGAAACTGGATAAGGCCGTTACAGGCGCAGATTATTATCTGGAAATCTCCTTTGGAGCTGGTGCGGGAAGTCTGGCAGCAGGGGAAAACACAGGGGACATTCAGATTCGCATGAACAAGACGGACTGGAGCAACTATAACGAAAGTGATGATTTTTCCTATGATCCAACCAAGACATCTTATACGGATTGGGGCAAAGCACCATTGTATATAAATGACAAACGTGTCTGGGGTCTGGAGCCTTGATTGTAAACTAATTGTAGAGATTACGGGCGGAATGTGAGATCATTTAATTCACTTCCGTCCGTTTTTTTGTGATCGGATTCGTGGTACACTATGATCGTTACATTATTACATACATGACCGAGGTGACCTGAGACATGAATGACAATTTGGCACAGGCTCTGAATGAGCAAATGAACTTTGAATTTTACTCCGCTCACGTATATCTGGCGATGGCTGCTTATTGCTCCAGTGAAAGTCTGGATGGGTTTGCAAACTTCTTCCTGGTACAAGCTGAGGAGGAACGGTTTCATGCCATGAAACTGTATAAATACATTAATGACCGTAGAGGACGCGCCACATTGGCTGCATTGCCGGAGCCAAAAAACAGCTACGATTCCATGCTGGACGTATTTGAGCATGGCTACAAGCATGAGCAGCAAAACACGCAAAAATTTTATCATCTGGCTGACTTGGCCCTCGATGGACGCGAGCATGCAACGATCCATTTCCTGAAATGGTTTATTGATGAGCAAGTCGAAGAGGAAGCTCTGTTCGACAGTGTTATCCAGAAGCTTAAGCGCATTGAAAGAGACAGCAACGCCTTTTATATGCTGGACAGCGAGTTTGCCAAACGCAGCTTTACTGCCCCTGCGGAGTAATACAGCATACATGGTGTGTTTTGAATGCCGGAGATATGGCCAGCATTTTATTCGTCTAGAAAGTAAAAAAGCCCGATTTTCGGGCTTTTTTGCGTTGACTTTAATTAACGAATTCCCATCTTTCTAGGGGCTATTGTTATTTTAAATGGAGTTATAGAAAAAATTAATTTGTCGCTGGATGGTGAGCATGCTACAGTTATGTTAACTTTTATATCTCATTAAGTAGATAGGATTAATTATTTTGGTGATTCACGAGCATTATAATAACACTATAGGGAGGCGGGTTAGTATGAGTGAAATCTATCGTCTGGCACTCCAAGAGGATGCAGAAAGATTGCAGTATGTGACGTATGAGGCGTATGAAACAATTCGGCAGTTGGAGCTTCGATGGCCTGCCGCTCAGGCAGATGTTGCTCTCATTCAAGAAAACATTAAAAATAATGATTGCTATGTGCTGGAAGTAGACGGTGTCATTCAGGCTACCGTTAGCCATCTCAAAAATAGAGCCCTTAATTTTATAACCGATCTACCGTTTGTGATGTGGTTTGCTGTAGACCCGGCTGCCCAGGGCAAAGGATATGGGAAAAAACTGCTGAATTGGGTAGAGCAAACGATTATTCGTGACAAGGTCGGTGCTCCTGCTGTGACACTGGCGACTGCGGAAAAGCATCCCTATTTGCTATCCATGTATGAGCGTTGGGGGTATGAACGTATCCATGCTTTTGACCATGGGACAGGGGACGGGACGATGCATTTACTGCGTAAAGTGGTGAATCCTGAATTATTCTCCACCTACATTCGTGAAAAAAATGAAGCTGAGACAGCTAACCGAAATTAGACGCGACCATAGGGAACGGACGAAGCCGATTCGTTCGCAGAAGGGGGGCAGGAGCGAATGAAGTTTGTATTGTTCAGCCTAATGGCTAATCTGCCTAATGCGATTACCGGAGAAGCCTGGAGTTCGCAGCAAAAATTCCAAAATGTAATTAAGCAGGCTGTGCTCGCAGAGGAGCTTGGTTTTGATGCGTATGGTGTGGGGGAGCGGCATGGTGCGCCTTTTTTGTCGTCTTCACCTCCACTCGTTCTGACCGCTATAGCAGCGAGAACTGAACGGATTCGTCTGCTGACGATGGTAACGGTGCTTAGTATTCTTGACCCGGTACGCGTAGCTGAGGATTATGCGACATTGGATCATTTATCGGGCGGAAGATTAGAACTGATTATCGGAAAAGGCAATGATCCACGCCATTATCCGTTGTTTGGAATTACGGAGGAAGAGCAGTGGGAATCGTTAGCAGAACGCTATCGTCTGCTCAAACGGCTATGGAGCGAGGAAGAGGTTACGTGGAAGGGCAACTATCGGCCCCCGCTGTATCAGGTCACGACACAGCCACGCCCGTATCAACAGCAAATTCCGATATGGCATGGAAGTGCCTCCAGTACATTATCGACGGAGCTGGCTGCACAATATGGAGAGCCGTTATTTTCCTCAAATTCTTTCCATCCTCAGGCCAAGTATAAAGGCTTAATTGATCATTACCGTGAACGGCTGGCTTATTACGGTCATGACCCGGCTCAGGCTGTAATTGGTGCCGGAGCCGGGAGCTTGTATCTGGCGGATACAGACGAGGAAGCGATCAGACGCTATCGCCCGTATTATGATGCTTACCACTCGACGGCGGCGGCTCAGCATAATCAATCCCCGTTTACAAGTTTGGAAGATAACATCCGCAACGGTCCAGTTCTGATTGGTTCTGCGGACAGCGTTCTCGAAAAAATACGGAACTATTATACTGCGTTCGGCCATCAGGTACTTAGCATAAGCGTGGATGGGCTGGGAGAGCAGGAGCAGCTTGAACAGCTGCATCGGTTTGCCGAGGATATCATTCCTGTGCTGCGGCGAGAGATTCCCAGCACTATTTGGCAGCAGGTGCCGAACCTACACAAAGAAAATGGATCACTGGCTGCTATTCCTAATGGGGCTACCTCCATTTCTCCTATTTTTCAGTTGTGATTGATGAATAATACTACCCTCTCTCATGAAAGTATCCGAAGTAGCGGTGTTTTCGGGTCGATAGCAACTGAGAGAGGGTCTTTTTAGTTTTAGACAAATTGACAGAGATAAATAAAAAGAGTAACGTAATTGTGTATTTATTAAAATTATATAAAATTAATCGGATTAATTAAAATTTAAAGATGTGGAATCTGATGATATAAAGGAGGAATTTTTTTTGAGCGACTCGCAATCTAGCACGACCAAGCGCTGTATAACAGCCGAGGATTTATATCGACTTCACTGGGTTAGCGATCCAGCTATTCATCCTATTAGTGGTG
>NZ_WUDQ01000188.1:0-6424 GCF_009827695.1 Paenibacillus sp. OT2-17
CAGACGTGTAGCATATTCCATCCATAATATTATATTATGACCATCTGGTATCAACTGGAATGTTAGGTCAAATTTTGATGTTTTACTTTCAACCGGATATTTGGAATACTTTAATACACCACGATGTTCCATAATATGCTCATCAGAAGGAACAATATTAAACATAACAGTAAATAAAGGATTTCTGCTTGAATCTCTCTTTACGTTAAGTTTTGTCACAAACTGATCAAACCTGTATTCCTGATTTTCATATGCTTCTAAGGAGCTTTCTTTTACTTCTTCCAAGAACTCAGTAAAGGCCTTATTTCCCTCTGGGAAATTCCTTAATGCCAGGGTATTTATAAACATCCCCAGTATTCTTTCAGTATCAAAATGAGTTCTTGCCGCTATAGGAGTACCAATAATTATGTCTTCCTGTCCTGAGTATTTATACATTAGTGTATTTAATGCCGCAAGAAGTATCATATACACGGTGGCTCCTGTTTGGGAGGAAAGTACATTTAATTTATCCATCAAATGACTGTCTAAATCAAATAGCAACCTATTTCCTTCAAAGCTTTGAAGGACAGGCCTAGGATAATCTGTAGGCATATCAAGGATAGGAATTTCACCCTTGAACCTATTAAGCCAGTATTCTTCCTGCTTTTTGTAAACCTCAGTGCTAAACAAGCCATTCTGCCACTGGGCAAAATCCTTATATTGCACCTCCATTGCCGGAAGGCTTTCACCACTTAATATAGAAACTATTTCATCAAAAGTCCTGATTATTGAAGTTCCATCCGAGACTATATGATGTACATCAAGCAAAAGTATTTGCCTGCTAGCATGGATTTCTATAAGACCTACTCTTATTAAGGGTGCTTTGCTTAAATCGAACGGTCTTACAAATTCATCGATTATTTTCTCTACTCCGTCTTCCTCAGACTCAAAATATTCTATAGTAAAATCAACTTCATCTTGTATCCTTTGCACAAGCTCCCCATCAATCATCTCAAAGGATGTCCTAAATGCTTCATGCCTTTGTATCAATGTTTTTAATGCTTCCCCAAGGGCAACCCTTTCAATCCCACCTTCAAATAAAATTCCCACAGGTATGTTATACCCAATGTTGTTACCCTCAAGATTATTAATGATATACATCATCTTTTGTGCAGATGAGGTTTCATAGTACTCTTTTTCAGAGACTTTAGGTATTCTTTCAAGCTCAGCCTTACCCATATTTAGGGAATCCTGTTCTGAAATCTTTCCCGATTCGTATAGCTTTGATATCATTTGCTCGGAAAGATCGTATATGCTGGAACCCTTAAGAAGTTCTACTATGGAAACAGGTGTTTTAAAGGCAACCTCCATCCTGTTTTTTATTTCGGTGGCCATTAATGAATCCATCCCAAAAACAGTTAGTGGTTGTTTGGTACTTAGATCCTCAGGATTATAACGCAAAACCTTCGCTACTATTGTTTTAATATGCATTTCAACGATATTCTGCCTGCTCTGTATTGGAGATGAAATAATATCCTCCAGGATATCAACATCCACCTTTGATTTATTTATATTCTCTTGTTGTCCTGACTCATCTTGCAAAAGAGTTTTAAGCACATGTGGAGAACTCATGGGTGAGAACCATTTTTCCCCAAACGTTTGCCACGAGAGTATAGGTAGAACCACAGACTGTGCAACAGCTTCTCCAACAAGGTGCTCCATAGCCCTAATTCCCTTTTCTACCGTTACAGATTCTATGGATTTTTGTATATAATACTCCGGATCACGTTCCATAAACCTTGCAGCCATTCCAACCTCTGACCATGGTCCCCAATTGATACTCAGTGCAGGAAGTCCTCTCGATAAACGGTAATGTGCAAGTGAGTCCAAAAAGGCATTCCCAGTTGCATATGCTCCCTGGCCTGGTGAACCAAATACAGAAGCAACTGAAGAAAATAAAATAAAGAAGTCAATAGGCCGTCCCTCTGTCATACGGTGAAGGTTCCATGCACCATTTACCTTAGGCGAAAGGACCCTATAAAAAGTCTCATCTTTACTAACCTCAAGAAATTGATCATCCGTAATACCAGCAGAATGTACAACACCTCGAATAGGAGGCCTTTCTTCCTTATCAAAATCTTTAAAAAATCCAGCAAGCTTTTCCTCATCAGTTACATCCACTGATCCAATATATACTGTTGCCCCCTGGGACTCCAGCTTACGAACAAACTCAATCCTCTCTGCAAGGCTGCTGCCTGGCTCTACATTGTTCCATTCAGAACGTTTTGGAAATTCTCCGCGTCCAAGCAGTACCAGATGTCTTGCTCCCTTGGCAACCATCCACTGGGCTGTAATCATACCTATGCCACCAAAAGCACCTGTAATAACATAACTTCCATCGGGGCGAAGATGTACGGGTACTTGATGCTGCATATCAATCCGCAGTTTATCGATTCTTGCTGCAAGTCTATTCCCATTACGGAAAGCAATTTGGTTCTCTCCATTACCTAAGACTTCTTTTAACAGCATTTCCATTTCACCCACATTGGCCTCTATGTCAAGGTCTACAAGGCCTCCCCAATTTGAAGGCAACTCATGGTAACCTATGACGGTGCCAAGGCCCCATACCAACGACTGTAAGAATGCAGAATTTGGAGTAGCCCTGTTGATCATTTGGGCTCCTCTTGTAATAACCCACAGCTTAAAATTTAATCCCAGATTTGTGGTTGCTTGTACCAGGTGTTTTAATACAAACAGGTTTTCAAAACAAGCTTTTTCTATAGCTGTATTGCTAACTTCCTGGATCTCAAGGATATTGAGGCTCCACATATATACAATACCTGTTAGCTTCGTTTTAATTTTTGAGAATTCATCAAACAACGCTCTAAGATCCTCAATGCTTCGAGGGTTTATATATATCTCACGCTCTTCATACTCCCAACCAAAATTCTCACCAGGATATACCATAAAGCATTCTTCTCCCCTTTTTTCAAGGAGATTTGCCAGTTCTTTTCCTGCTGCTTTATGATCCACAAAAATAAGCCATGCTCCAGAGTTAGCAGCAGCTGTGCGGGTATCAACTTCTTCACTTTTTAGAAGCTCCCAGTTTATCTCATAAAGATAATCCTTAACTCTTCCAGCATCAGACCCTCCACTATCTCCAAGTTCCTTAGTTCTTATGCCCAGTATTTCGGCGATTAGATTTCCGTCCTCACTATATAGACGGATGTTGGCGTTCAAATTATTATCTTTCCTATCTACCATCTGCGTATGACAAAGCATGACAGGCTCCGGCCTTCCATAAAGCTGCACCCTGTCTATTCCTACAGGTAGGAATGATTGGCCTTCGTTATTTTCATCTTCATTAAGTGGTGCAACTGCCGCAATGGTAACCTGGAAACAGGCGTCCAATACCGCCGGGTGAAGACCGTAGATAGAGCTATCAATCTCCAGTATTTTAGGGATCTCGATCCTGCCAAGAGCTTCGTTATCACCTTTCCATATCTTGTCTATACCTTGGAAATAAGGACCATAATGGAAACCCATTTGATAGAAGGTTTTATAACATACTTCTTTTCCGTATTCTTTGGTACAATTGCCAAGTATTTGAATCAACTCATCTTTAGCAGTGATCTTTATGTTTTGCCGTTTTCTTATTGTGCCGGATGCATTGCATGTCCAAGTCTTATCTTGTCCCGGTATCCTGCTTGAAATCTCGAATTTTGCGGTTTTTGGATCCAAAACCACCTGCACCACAGGTGATACTCCTTGATTTAAAAATAAAGCATTTTCAAACTTTATATCTTCAACTGTATAAAAACCCTCTCCAAAATAGCTTCTGGCACAAGCCATTCCCAGCTCTACATACCCTGCTCCGGGGAAAACTTCTATACCTTGTATTTTATGATCAGAAAGATACGTCATATAGGTAGTATTAAGTTCAATCTCCCATATAGGGCTGGAAGTTTTCAAACGGCGTCCTAAAAACTTGTGCTTATTTTTTCCCTGCCTAAATTCACTTGATTCCTGCGTTTCCATCCAGTATTTATCCCATTGCCATGGATAAAGAGGGAGACTTACAAACTCACCTTGGTACCGGTAAATCTTGTTCCAATCTATAGGGTATCCCAGTGCATATAGATTCCCTAAGTTCTCCAGTATTGAAACCTGTTCGTTTTCATTTCTTTTTATAGAGAACAACTTCTTACCTTCAACGTTTTTAGCTGACAGACAATCAGAAATAGAAGCTGCTAAAACAGGGTGAGGGCCCACCTCAATAAATAAGTTATAATTCAACGAAATCATTTCATACATTGCTACTTCAAAACGTACCGGCTCTCTTACATTTTTATACCAGTAATGTCCATCACACTCTGTACCCGTCAGCATTTTCCCTGTAACCGTGGAATATATCGGTATCCCGGCAGGCTGGGACTTTATTCCTTTTAATGCCTCCAATAGCTCCTGCTCATATGGTTCCATTTGGTAACTGTGATACGCTACATTGACCTTTAAAAGCCGCGCAAAAACCCCCTTATCCTGCAACTGTTTTTGGATCTGCTCAAGGGCATCAGGATCACCTGACAAAGTTACCGAATTTGGGCTATTGATTGCTGCCATTGAAACACCTTTTATGTTCTCATCCAGCAGGGCCACAACTTCTTTTTCTGGTAAACCTACCGCCAGCATTGTGCCCTTGTTTACTGCTTTTTGCTGTGCACGGCTTCTGTGAATACTTACCAACATGGCATCTTCAAGGCTGTAAATTCCTGCAACAT
Source organism: Paenibacillus sp. OT2-17 (assembly GCF_009827695.1). Lineage (NCBI taxonomy): Bacteria > Bacillati > Bacillota > Bacilli > Caryophanales > Paenibacillaceae > Paenibacillus > Paenibacillus sp. OT2-17. Next base: position 4,758 of record NZ_WUDQ01000188.1, read on the forward strand.
ATGTAGAAGCCACTTCTCCAACACTGTGTCCTACCACCGCATGGGGTATAATACCCAAGGATTTCCATACTTCAGTCAAACCCACCTGAACAGCAAAATTGGCAGGTTGAGCAAACTGGGGCTGGTCCAGACGTGAATTCTCCTCATCGGCGAGAAGTTCCTCCAGTAGAGACCATCCAGCATACTGACGTGTAAGTTTATCGCATTTTTCTATCATATTTCTAAACACAGGGTCTTTTTCAAGGAGCTGTCTGCCCATAGCCCACCATATGGGCCCCATACCTGTATATACAAAAACAGCTTTATTGTACTTTCCTGCCTCAACATTTCCCGCAGACATCCCCTGGCGTGCTTGTCCTTTAATATACGCTTCCAGGTTTCCTGCAAGTTCTTCCTTTGAAGATGCCGAAACCGCTAGTCTATAGTCATGATGGGTGCGCTTTTTGCTCATCATGCTTCCAATATCATATAAAGAAATACTTTCTCCACTTCCATTAATAAAATCAACATACTTTTGCGCATAGTTTTTTAGCGCCTTTTCTGAGCGCGCAGATATGGGAATCATATATGGCCATCCGGTATTTACATTAACTTCAGGAGTACCCTCTTTTTGGAGATCTGTAGCTTCCTCCAAGAGGATATGGGCATTTGTTCCTCCAAAACCGAATGAATTTATGCCAACCAATGCGGGTTGCGGCAAAGGCTCCAGGGTCTGAGGAATTCGTATACATAAATCGTCAAAGGGAATTTTAGGGTTTGGATTCTTAAAGTGCAGATGTGGAGGTATTTGCTTATGCTTTATGATTAGTGAAGCTTTTATCAGTGCGGCAACTCCTGCAGCGGCCTCAAGGTGGGCAATGTTTGTCTTAACAGATCCGACAATACACTTTTTATCTTTTGGCCTGTCTGTTGAAACCACTCGTGCTATTGCATTAGCCTCAATAGGGTCTCCAACCGGAGTGCCGGTGCCGTGAGCTTCAATATATGTTATATCTGAAGGTGATATTCCTGCCTTTTTGTATACCTCCTTCATTAAGTTTTCCTGAGCCTGCCCGTTTGGAACAGTAATCCCGTCTGTGTGGCCGTCCTGGTTTACACCCGATCCACTTATTACGGCATAAATCCTATCTCCGTCTTCGATAGCATCTGACAGGCGTTTTAAAACCACAACGCCGGCTCCTTCTCCTCTTGCATAACCGTTTGCACTGGAATCGAAAGTTTTGCACCGTCCATCGGGAGATAAAAAACCACCCTTACTTTCCGCTATGGTATACTCAGGTGTAGCTATAACACTTACTCCGCCTGCTATTGCGAGATTACATTCATTATTCAATAAACTCCCGCATGCAAGGTGTGTTGCAACCAAAGAGCCCGAACACGCTGTATCTACAGACAAACTTGGACCTCTGAAATCATATATATATGAAATCCTGTTGGACAACATTGTCATCATCATACCCGTTGCCGAATGTGTATCTAAACTTTCAACCGATTCGTTTTTAAATTGTATTGCTTGATAGTCAAGGGTGAAGCCCGCTACAAAGACACCGGTATTGGTTCCTGCTAGCTTGGCCGGATCCAAGCCTCCATCTTCCATTGCTTCCCATGATGTCTCCAGCATCAGTCTTTGCTGTGGATCAAGAAAGGCCGCTTCCCTTGGAGAAATA
>NZ_WUDQ01000189.1:0-6384 GCF_009827695.1 Paenibacillus sp. OT2-17
GGGACCGCGGAACAAGGGTGTGAAATATGAGGAGACAGCTGAAGCGCATTATTTGGCACTTTGGGAGCAGGGAGTGCCCGTAGATGTCATTCATATGGATGCAGATTTCTCCAAATACAAACTTTTGGTAGCTCCGATGTTGTATATGGTCCGCAGCGGTGTGGGGGAACGTATACAGAAGTTTGTTGAAAACGGTGGCGTTTTCGTAGCAACCTATTGGTCTGGTATTGTAGATGAACATGATTTGTGCTTCCTTGGAGGCTTTCCGGGCCCGCTTCGTAAGACGCTGGGGATCTGGTCGGAAGAGATTGACGGATTGCATGATCATGACCGTAATCACATTTTGCCGGTTGAAGGCAATGAGCTGGATCTGCAAGGGGAGTATGAAGCTGTAGAATTGTGTGATCTCATTCATACGGAGGGTGCTGAGGTACTGGCTGTATACGGCTCAGACTTTTATGCAGGACGCCCGGCTTTGACGGTGAACCGTTTGGGAGAGGGAAAGGCTTATTACATCGCATCACGCAACACCGGACTGTTCCACAGTCATTTTTACAGAAGTTTAATTGATGATGCAGGAATCAGTAAAGCGCTCAATGTGAAGTTGCCTCATGGAGTGAATACAGCGATTCGTACCGATGGGGTTCATGATTATATTTTTATACTGAATTTCACGCATGAGCCGCAAAAGATTACGTTGGATGGACGAACTTATGTGGATATGCTTGAAAATCATGAGATAGAAGACGGCAGCGTTCAATTGGATGCCTACGCTGTTAAGGTTTTAAAGACAGAGCGCAATAAATAGAACATGATATTAAAGTGTGATCTCTGTCGTTTTCCCGAGTGAGGGAACTGGTAGTTGGTCAGAGGCAATGAGAAGTATACAATTCGGATGGGAGATGACTTATGAAAACAGGTAACCGCACGATGGTATTTGCGATGTTGATCTTGCTATCCAGCTTATTGTATCCGTTCGGCTCTGTAGGGTTGGGTGCGGCTTCGGCCGCCCCTGCTTTCGCCAAAGGAGCAGATATAAGCTGGGTAGCAGGAATGGAAGCGCAAGGTATGACTTGGAAGGATAAAAAGGGTGTTCGTCGAGATATACTGCAAATTTTGCGAGATGACGATCAGATGAACGCGGTACGTATCCGTGTGTGGGTAAATCCTGACATGAAAGATTATGCAAGCGGATACATGAATGCCGAAAAGGCAGCAGAACTGGCGCAGCGAGCTAAAAAATTGGGTATGAGCGTTATGCTGACTCTACATTATAGTGATTCCTGGGCAGATCCAGGGCAACAGAACAAACCTTATGCGTGGCGTAATTTTACATTTACACAACTCATGGATGCAGTCTGGTCTCATACGGTTTATGTTATGAACACGATGAAAAGCAAGGGGGTAACACCGGACTGGGTGCAGATCGGTAATGAGACGAACAATGGAATGCTCTGGGAAGACGGCAAAGCTTCGGTGAACATGAAAAACTATGCCTGGCTCGTCAATACAGGTAATAATGCTGTAAAATCGGTAAGCAGCAGTACTAAAACGATAGTACATTTAGCCAACGGGGATAACGGTTCCGTGTTGAACTGGAATATCGGCGGGCTGATTGATAATGGAGCTCAGTTTGATCTCATCGGGCTGTCTTTGTATCCGTCTCCTTCTGACTGGCAGGGCAAGGTGGATCAGACGATTACCAATGCCAATAACCTCATTGCCAAATACGGTAAAGGTATTGTCATCAGTGAAATCGGGATGGAATATAACGAACCTGCAGCTTCCAAGGCATTTATTTCTGCAATCAAAACAAAGGTTCGGAACATCGGAGGCGGCAAAGGTACAGGGGTATTTTATTGGGAGCCGGCTGCAACTCCAGGTTACAATCAAGGTTATAACAAAGGTGCTTGGCAGGCTGACGGTAAACCAACCTCAGCTTTGGAAGGATTTGTAAATTAAGAAGTATGTAAGAGTATATCAAAGAACCTCTAGTTCGCTTTCTATGCAGACTAGAGGTTCTTTATTGTTATCTTGAGTTACTTGGAAGTTATAAAATTAGGCTTCCCGGTTCACCTTGAAGAACGAAATGAGCTCTTCCAGCTCCCCGGACATCAATGTAAGCTTGTCAGAAGCTTGGACAATAGAAGCCATAGACTCAGCCTGTTCTCCAATGGTATGCTCGATTTGTTTGCTGCTGCCGACTGTTTTGCTAACTGTCGAAGACAGCTCGTCAGAGGTAGCTGACATTTCCTGCGTGCTGGCCGAGATCTGCTCCGTTGCGCTGGATACCTCCTGAATTTGTGACGACACTTTATTAGACGCATCTAAAATTTCAGAGAACATTTCGCCTGTCTGCTTCGTAACTTCCAGCCCAATGTGAACTTCTTTTGTACCAAGGCTGATGCCTTTTACAGTCTGCTCAATTTCTCTTTGGATTTCTTCAATGAGCTCTGCAATTTGTTTGGCAGACTCTTGAGACTGTTCAGCCAAATTACGCACTTCTCCTGCTACGACTGCAAAACCTTTGCCCTCTTCACCGACTCTGGCAGCTTCAATAGAAGCGTTCAGTGCAAGCAGATTCGTTTGACTGGCAATGCCTGTAATGATGCTGACGATATTGCTGATTTCGTTAGAACGGTTCTGCAGCGCATTAACGGAATCAGCTGTACTTTCCATTGTAGTGGAGATGGAGTCCATTTGAGCGGAAAGCTTTTGGGCTACCTGATTGCCTTCAACGGAGCGTTTTTCCATAGAATAAGCTTGATCGGCTACGGAAGAGGAGCTTTCGGCAATCGTTTGGATAACTGTCGACATTTCATTCATAGCTCTGGAGCTTTCAAGTGCTGCGTGATCCTGAGCTTCAAGCCCCTGGGTTATTTCCTGAATATTGCTGTTAATGACGTTCGTATTCGTACTGTTTTTCTCGCTAATGCTTAACAATTCCTGGGCAGATCCCGTAACCTCTTGCGTCGTATCCTGTACTTTCACCATGGTATCGTTAAGGCGTTTGATCATAGAATTAAATTTTTGATTGATAATGCCAAGGTCGTCCTCGCCTGTCTTGATTTTTACATTCAGATTCCCCTCGCTGACTTCTTCAATGCCCTTCATCAGGCTACGAATCGGGGAGAGGGTACGTTTTACCAGTAAATATTGGACCGTTAAGAAGATCGCAAGGAACAGAATGAGCAATGAAACACCATATACAAGCAATTTATGAAGTCCGTTAGGTACAGAGCTCGCGTCTACGTCAAAGTATATCGCACTTGTGATTTTACCGCTTTCATCTGTAATTGGGTAAACAATGGTCGTCCATGTACCAAAATCGTCAGTATAAAAGCTGCTAAACGCTGAGTCTTTAGATTGAAGCATTTTATTTACACCTTGTACATTTTCGTCTGGAAGAGTGTACATATCCCCAATATTCATCTTCGAGTCTTGGAAAGCTTGGACTAAATTTGTAGGAACGCCAATAATGGAGGTTTGATTTCCTTCTGTTAGTTCTGTGCCAAATATGTAAGCTTGGGCAACATTAGGATAAAATGTGTGGATAGAATCTAGGAATTTGCGTAAATCCTGTTGAGCAGAACCGTTATAATCTTTTTCGCTTAATGCTTGTTGTACTTTTGTTTTGTCAACATCTTCTGCCCATTTTTTAGTCAATACTTTAACTTGGTCTTGCAGCTGCGTGGTGAGAATGTTCTTTTGAAGTATATAGCTGGATGTGATGAGAATAGCACCTATTAATACGATGTTAAGAAAAGAGATTAATAGATTTTTACCAAAAAAGGACATAGTTCTCCACTTCAAGTTTTTCACGTTTTCTTCTCCTTTGAATTAGCAATTTAGTTTCATATACAACCTACCCCATATATATTTCGACAATTTGCTTTCTAAATGTTAGGTATTTATTAAAAGGGAGAGTAGAAGGTTATTCAAAAAGAACGGCGGCCCCTAGTGAATGAAACGATGGGACCGCCGCTTGTCGGCAAAACTGGATTTTATGTTGTTTTTCCAACTCAATTCTTACTAAATCACTTTATTGTTCGAACAATATTTAAAAAATAAGATAAATGAGAGCAAACGGGTATACTTTATACCTATAAATACCTGGATTGCATTGAGGGTTCTTAAGTTTCTGTCCCTATAAAAGAAGTGAAATGAGTAAGGGTAGTGAAATGAGCGATAAGACTGAGCTAATAACAAATGCAGATGCAGCTTCCGTTTCCAGTGTTTCATAACGGGTAGCAATCATAGCGGCCACAGCCGAGCCGGGAAAAGCGACAAGCAATACGGCTTTGGTTACATCCTCATGGGATAGTCCTATCAGAACAGCAATACCGAGCATAACCATAGGCATCACGATGGCTTTCAGTACAGCGATGCTAAGTGCTTTTGGACTGAACGTAATCTTTTTGATACCAATGGTTACCCCGATGGCAAATAGGGCTGTACCAGCAGTAATATTGCCGATTTGATCAAACATGGATTGTAAAAGTTTCGGAGCGTGGAATCCACATAGAGTCAATACGACACCAAACAAGGGTACGCAGGCAAGCGGCTCGCTGAGTCCATGAAGGACTGATTTCATAGTGACTTTAAATAAGTTGCCTTTAGTGCCGTCGGATTCTGTTGTTTTGCGCTGACCGACCGTTCCCAAAATACTTGCAAGCGGATCAAGAATGGCATTAACGACGATCCCAGTAATCGCAATAGGGATGGCGACTGCCGCACTTCCGAACAAGCTTCCCAGAACCGGAATTCCCATGAATGCGAAAGAAGGCTGTGTTGAATTCAATGCGAACATGGAGGATTCAGTCAGGCCTTTTTTGGTAATTAAGCGATAAACAATGAGCAATACAATATAAAAGCCGATTACACCAAGTAGCAAAGCCACAAGAAAGGGCCACTTTTGAATCAATGTCTCTCTTGGTGTCGTCGTAATACCAATAAACAAGTGTGCAGGTAGAGCAAACTTCGTCACGAGTGTATTTAATCCCTTAGAAGAAGCAGGGTTAAAAGCCTTAAACAATCCTGCGAAATAACCAATTAAAATGACAAAGAAAATAGGAATTAAGATAATAAAAATATGACCTGTAGCCATGATGTCGCCTCCAATGAAGATGTCCGCCAAAAATGGCGGACATCAGTTAAATAATCACTTTGCGTATGCAAGTACAAATTTGATGTTGTCGCTATTTTTTAAACCAGGACCGCTTCCTGACCATATTGTTTGATTGGTTTATATTTGCAGTCCCACATCGCATCTCGAACCGCTTGTGCGATATCGTCCGGTTGATGACGCGCTACTCCATCCTGAACTGCTGCCTTGGCCACAGCCACGGCTACCGCTTCAGATACTTCGCGTAATTCATTGATTTTTGGCAGCAGGGAAGCACCAGGCTGCGACAAATCAACCATTTGAGCTACTGCATGGGCAGCTGCTGCAAACATGCTATCTGTTATAATTTTGGATTTTACCACGATTGCGCCAAGACCAAGACCCGGGAACACGAAAGCATTGTTGGATTGCCCAATTTCAAACTTAATATTGTTATAGATCACCGGCTCAAAAGGACTTCCTGTTGCAATGAGGGCTTTTCCTTCGGTCCAGTGGATCAAATCTTGCGGAGTTGCTTCTGCCAGTGGAGTCGGGTTGGACATAGGCATAATAATAGGACGTTCTGTATGTTTGGCCATTTCTTTAACGATTTCCTCACTAAATGCCCCAGTAACACCGGAAGTACCAATCATAATCGTCGGTTTTACGCGGCGAATGACTTCAAGCAGTGGGATTTTGCCATCCTCAGCATGTTCCCAGTCACGGCATTCTGCAACATCACGCACATAAGGGACTTGGAATGGAAAAAGTCCTTCTGTTTCGTTGGTAAGCAGGCCACGGTAATCATAAGCCCAGAAGTTACGTTTTGCTTCTGCTTCTGACAGTCCTTCCAGCATCATGGCTGCGCTAATTTGGTCTGCATTGCCGATTCCAGCAGCTCCTGGGCCAAAGACTAGAACCCGATGCTTGCTCAGTGGGATTCCGGACAATTGAACACCGGACATTACACCTGCGAGCGTAACCGCTCCAGTACCTTGAATATCGTCATTAAAAGTCAAAATACTATCTCCGTATTTATTGATAATGTTCCGTGCGTTGACATTGCCCAGATCTTCCCAGTGCAGCAGGGCATTCGGGAAAAAGGAAAGTGCAGCTTGAACATAAGTGTCAATAAATTGGTCATATTGTTTTCCACGTACACGCTTATGACGATTCCCCATATATAAAGGATCTTCCAATAGCTTCTCGTTGTTTGTACCTGCATCAAGAACAACTGCCAGTACTCGGCTAGGATCTATACCAGCAGCAGCAGTATACAC
>NZ_WUDQ01000018.1:0-33672 GCF_009827695.1 Paenibacillus sp. OT2-17
GAAGTCAGCGCTTCCGGGTAATTGCTCCATTGAAAAGGAGAGGGTATCCACTCTGGCGGAAACACGAAAATTTGAGATGTCCCCATCAGAGAGCTACGAATGAGCCATGCAAATGGCAACAGCATTAAAACACTACCTATAATTAAAACGACATACAGTACAACACGGCTGATTGGGAATGGTTTGGAACGGGTGGCGGTAGCAGGACTTCGGGAGCGTTCAGGCTGTGGAAGCGGATGTTGTGGTGTTTCTGAAGGATTGACAGAAGAAGTGACCTGATTCATGAACGTTCCCCTCCTTCATAGTGGACCCACTTTTGGGATGTGGAGAAAATCAGAACCGTTAGGACCATGATGACGAAAAATAAGATCCAGGCCAGCGCTGAGGCGTAGCCGATTTTAGTCTCCGTAAAGGCCGTACGCCACAAGTAGAACACATAGAACAGGGTTGAATTGTTAGGTCCCCCGTTGGTCATAACATACGCCTGATTGAATGCCTGAAAGGTGCTGATTAAAGACATGACCAGATTGAAGAAAATGGTTGGTGTCATCGAAGGAATGGTAATGTGAAAAAATTTGTGCCACCTATTGCCGCCGTCTACCTCAGCTGCTTCATACAGATGGGTGGGAACCGACTGAAGTCCCGCCAAAAAGATAATGACCGTGTTCCCGATCCCCCAGGTGCTCATCATGATCAGCGAGGGTATTGCAGTGCTCTCGTCATAAATCCATTTGCTCCCCGGCAGTCCAACGCTCTCCAGCAGCGAATTTAACAGACCAAAATCCGGGTTGAACATCCACAGCCACAGCATCGTGTTGGCAATACTCGGTACAATGGTAGGTAAATAATAAATCGTACGGAACACCGACAAACCCTTCACCTTTTGATTTAATAACAGCGCAATGATAAAAGCTGCCGCCAAGCCTAGAGGTACGCTACCCAGTGCATAATATGTGGTCACGAACATGGATTGGGAAAAGGTAGCATCCTCGGTCAAAATGGTTCGGTAATTGTCCAATCCGATAAAGGTCATCTGTCCGCCAATCGTCCAATCGGTTAAGCTGAATACGAACGAGGCCGCAATCGGTCCAATTGTAAATATCATTAATCCGAGGATGGCAGGAAGCGCGAATAGCAGACCCCAGTTTCGCTCCATACGCATCATTCCTGATTTTGGTCGCTTCATGGGCCGTTCTCCTTTCGCAGCTGTCCCGCCGCATTATTCATCCGGGTATATTCCTTGAAGCAATGGCTGAATGATAGGTTCCAGTTCATCCAGTGCCTGCTGCGGCGTCTTCTTGTTCGTCCAAATCAGATCCAGCCCTGGGGTCAGCTTGGAACCGATATCAGGCCAGTTGCGAAGGGTCGAAGTTGACGGCTTGATCGCATAATCTCTGGCATACTCAATGCCAGCCTTTTGAAATTCCGGTGGATGTGCGGCATTATTTGTCCATGACTGGATGGCCTGCTCATCGGTATAATATTTTTCCTCGATAGGCATCCAAAGACCGGACTTGAACAAATCCACCTTTTCGGGATTGTTATGGTACAAATAAAATTCGAGCGCTTCCTTCGGGTGCTTGGTGCTCTGGAAAATGACCGTGGCTCCCGCAACAATCATCGTTTTGGGCTCTTTTAGCTTCGGCAGAACGCCGATACTCCATTGCAGCTGCTTGTTGTTCGAAAAATCGAGCAGGGACCATGTCCCGTCTACCACCATTGCGACCTTTCTTGTCTGAAGCCGAATTGTATTGGACGGCATGTCCTGCTGCTGGATCAAATCAGGAGAAACATGCTCCTTGAAAACCAGATCCTGCAACTTCTGAAAAACCTCCACCGACTCAGGACTGTTCAGGGTGTACTTCTTGCCCGTTTTGTCAGTCAAACCTCCACCGTTGCTCGCTAAAAGCGGCCCCCAGGAGCTGCGGTCATTGCCAAAGGCAAAGCCGTATTGCACAATATTTTTCGGATCAAATCCACTGTCTCCCGGATGCTTGCCGCTCTGATCCTTGGTCAGCTTTTTGGCAATTTCCAGAAATTCATTCCATGTCCACGCTTTTTGAGGATCAGCCGGAGGGACGGGTACCCCTGCTTCTGTAAACAACTCCTTGTTGTAAAATAACTGCATCACTTCCAATGCGGTGTAATTGCCGATAGACTTGCCGGGTTCGCTGTAGAGATAAGAGGATTTGAGCTTGTTTTTTAATTCGGGATATTCGTCATAATAAGAGGATAAATCCAGGAGTCTACCTTCACTTGCCCATTTCATCGTGAGGGAATCGCCCAGGTAGGCGATATCAGGAAGCTGATTGGCAGCCATTAACGTGTTAATTTTCGTCGTGTAGTCACCAGGGACATGCTCGCCCTTCACCCGGATGTTCGGGTGGGATGCATTAAAGCTTTGAATCATTTTTTCCATCGCCTGCTTCTCATCATTGCTTCCCCAGTACATGAACTTGAGTTCGACCGCATTGGGATTAGCCGGTTCGCCAGCGTTACCACTGCAAGCCGTCAGTCCTGTCAACATCGCCGACATCACGAGAGCCATCCATGTCCGTAACCTTCGTTTCAGCAAATCAACCGGCCCCTTCCTGAACTGGTTTCTCCTTACAAGCCTATTATGCGCCGAGAGCCCAGAGCCGACCACCCAACGACTCCAGACTCTCTTTGTTTTGGTATGATTTTTTTAACAGCGCGTTTACAAAAATGTTTTACGAAACTCCGTCGGGGTCAGTCCGGTATGCTTTTTAAAGGCAATGCTAAAATAGTTGGTATCTGTGAATCCCACAACCTCCGCTACCTCCGCCACCTTGCGATTCGCGTCCAGCAGCAGTTCTCGGGCTCGCTCAAAGCGAACACGCGTCTGGTAGTCGGCGAAGCTTTCACCTGTAACTTGCTTGAAACGGGCACTCAAATATTTGGGGCTCATATTCATGTACTCTGCAAGACGGTTCAGCCCGCCATCCTCCTGAAGATGCTCCCGAATCCATTCCTTGGCCCGTTGGAATTTGCGTGGAATCCCCTTCTCACGTGATTCTCGGACATGACGACCCACCCGAACAAAATAGCGCGATACATAATCAATCATCTCGGGCCCATGCCGTAATCGGGACAGCTCCAACAACGGGTCCTGCTCCTGCATGGACGTTTGTCCTACAGATGCATCACTCTGAACGATCCGCATGACGAACAGCACGAGCTGAGTGACAATCATTTTCACCTGCTTGACGGGCAACCCTGCCAACTGTCCTGACCATTCCTGTAAAATCGCATGTACGGCAGCATCATTGCCTGCTCGAATTTCCGTAATCATTAGCAGTTCCTTCTCCAGTAATTGACTGCTGTTCGGCTCGGCCGCCTGAATACTCTCATAGGGGATGATCTGGCTATAGCCCACCCACCCCCGATGCTCCGCCGCTTGCACAGCTTCTTCATACGCTTCAGGAAGTTGCTCCATCCGTTGTACGGGACGGCTAATCCCGATGGACACGCCCTGGCTCAATTGTTCCTGCACGGCCTGCCGGATCTGCTGTGCCGTCCGCTCCGCCGCCCTGCAAGATGCCGTCGCCAGCAGCACAACACGCCGATCGCGGGAAACCGCCGCACCATGCGCCTTCGCCCCGGCTGCTGCCGCAGCCTCCCCAGCCAGTCCGGCGAATACATGGCTGCTTTTATGCATGGAACCGTGTGGCTTGCTAGTGGCGGTTGCCTCCTGCTGCGACGCCTCCTCCAGCTCGCAGCACAGCACGGTATAAGGCGGCCCACTCGTCTCACCGAAAAATCCCAGCCCGTCCATCTCCCGAATGACCTCGGCTGCAGGACGCCGCTGCTGGAGCAAATCCAGCAGTAGATGCTCCCTGTACAATGGCTCCAATGAACGATGGCGGTGAATGGCTTCCTCCTCGCTTCTTCGCCATTGCGCAATGCGATCCTCTGCCCGGCTCAATGCCGCTTCGAAATCCTCGCTGGTCACCGGCTTGAGCAAATAATCGACCGCTTGAAGCGAAACTGCCTGACGAATATATGTCATAGATTCGTACCCTGTTAGAAATAATAACGGGGTCCGCTGATCCTTTTCCCGAATGGTTTTTGCTACGTCCAGTCCACTCATATCCGGTAAATTAATATCCAGTAAAATCATGTCCGGTCGCTGCTCCGTATACAGACGTAATGCCGTTGCGCCGTCCTCCGCCACATCACTGACTTCCACTGACAGGCCACTTTCCGCCACCATCAGCTTCAGTCCTTCCCGAATATGATATTCGTCGTCCACAATCAGCAGCCGGTACATGCCATCTCCCCTTTCTTATTCGGTTCGAATGGGTGCCAGTAAGGTAACCGAGGTGTACTGACCCGGCTCGCTTGTCACGGACAGTCCATATTGCGGACCATAATGCCGAAGACGTTCATGCACATTGCGCAGCCCAAAGCCAATAGCACTCCCCCGTTCCGCATCCAGCGACTTCCGGATATCGTTCAGACGCTCGACTCCAATACCGCCCCCATCATCACTGACCGTCAAACGCAACATATCCCCTTCCCTTGTACCGGATAACATGATATAGCCACGGTCGGTGCGCCCTTTTAAGCCGTGATAAATAGCATTTTCGACGAGCGGCTGGAGGATTAGTTTGGGTACATAAAATCCGCAAATATCCTCCTCGACCTCGCAAATCCACTCGAACGAATTCCTAAACCTGAACTGCTGCACCTTCACATAGGCGCTTACATGCTCGACTTCCTGTCCCAAACTGATTTGCTCTCGGCCATAACTTAGCGAAATGCGAAAGCATTTACCGAAGGCACCGATTACCTCTGCCATATCGCGTTGCCCATTCGCCAATGCCATTCCCTTCAGTGATTCTAGCGTGTTGTACAAAAAATGCGGATTAATCTGCGCCTGAAGCGCGCGGAACTCCGCTTGCTTACGCGACAGCAATGCTTCGTAGACCTGACCGTACAGTTCATGATTTTTTTGCATCATATGAAGAAAACGCTCCCCGATCTGCCCTACCTCATCCTTAGGATTAAAAACAACGGAAGTAGGAGCTTCGAAAGCTTGGGCTGAGCCTGTAGCGCTCACACTCCCATCGACCGCCATTAATCGGCTCAATTGAAGCAGGGGGCGACGAATCGTGTCACTCAGCCGATAAGACAGCATCCAGCCCAGCATCAATGCAATCAAAAAAGTCCAGATGGTCCAGGCGCCGATTTTCCGCGCATCCTCGAACAGCACGGACTGATCAACTTTTTGCAGCAGCGTCCATTGTCCTTCATTTAACGGGCCGTATGAGATCATCGTCTGGCGGCCGTTCCATGTTCTCCAGTCCTTCGTAAGCACAGGCCTATCCACAGCCGATTTGGCAATCTGCCGCAATAGCGCTTGATCCGCGACACCCTGCTCCGGCAATCGGTATACAGGCTCGCCCTCCTGATCCAGCACCCACATCTGGGTATTGCCGTCTGTTTCATGAAAAGCAAGCCCCCGAAACAGACTGGCCTTGTCGATTTCCAGCAGCAAAAATCCGAGTGGTGCATAATCTCCAGTCGTTTTTCGGAGCAGCTTCCCCACATAGATGCGATCCTCCGCCATCCCGCGTCCGGATTCAAACGGCGAATGAGCCATCCACATCATGGGCCGTTCGGCGAGTAGGCGGCGATAGTATACACGTGCTTCCTCTAATGTAGGAAGGCCGCCAAAACGGACCGAAACATTCCCCTGATAGAGAGAATGCTTGAGCCCGCCATTGGCGGCATATATGAGAGAGGACGTGATATACGGCTTGGTCTGGGTTTGCGTACGGACAACCATACTGAGTGTTTCATCGTTCCGTAAATATTCATAATCATCTTCCGGCTTGGTCTCCAGCGTAAACTGCACATCAGGATTGCTGAGAATGGCATTGGTCAGATCATTCAAGTCGGAGAGCGTCGCATTGACGTAATTTTCACTCATTTGCCGGGACTGCATAGCAAGTGCTTCCGACTTCTCACCAAGGGAATGGGCCGCGATCCGGTAAAAGGTAAAGGTCAGTACCACCATCGGAATGACGGTGAGTACCAGCGTCAGTACAATGAATTTCCCACGGATTGTAGGAATCCCGGCGAACTTTTGACGACCACGGCCTCCCATTCAGCTGCCTCCCTTACACATAGGCTGGGAGCCATGTCCCGTGGGCTGCAATCAGGTCATCACACAGAGAAACGATATCATCCATGGACAGCTCTGCAGACGTGTGCGGGTCCAACATAGCTGCATGATAAATGTGCTCCTTTTTCCCGGTGATTGCAGCTTCAATCGTTAACAGCTGGGTATTAATATTCGTCCGGTTCAGCGCAGCGCATTGAGGTGGCAAATCCCCGACAAAGGTTGGCGTAACCCCGTTACGATTCACCAGACAAGGTACCTCCACACAGGCTTCCTTCGGCAGATTGGTAATTAAGCCTGTGTTCATCACATTGCCGCCAATGGCAAAAGGCTGATTCGTTTCGATCGCCTCAAATATATAAGAGGCATACTCGTTTGACCGTTCATGACGCAGATCCTGATTACCCAAAAGCTCTTCACGCATCGTTTCCCATCGTTCAATCTGGCTCACACAGCGGCGAGGGTATTCATCCAAAGGAATATTGAAGCGCTCAATCAGCTCAGGGTATGCCCGTTTGATAAAATACGGATGATATTCCGCATTATGCTCGGACGATTCCGTAATGTAATAGCCGAATTTTAGCATCATTTCAAAGCGCACCATATCATGATGCTTTTCCTGCTGCTTAGCGGCGGCTCGTTTTTTAATCTCAGGATACAAATCCACACCGTCCTTGCTCACTTCGAGCAGCCACGCCATATGATTGATGCCTGCGATTTTTGCCTTTACACCTTCCTGCTCCAGCCCGAGGCTTTTAAACAGTTCCGGTATACACGCCTGCACGCTATGACACAGCCCTACCGTACGGACACCGCCATAAACGTTCATCACATTCGTTAGCACTGCCATCGGATTCGTGTAGTTGAGAAACCATGCATCCGGGCACACCTCGCGTACATCTGCCGCAAAATCGAGCATCACCGGAATCGTACGTAAATTGCGGAAAATACCGCCAATACCAACCGTATCGGCAATCGTTTGGCGCAGGCCGTATTTTTTAGGAATTTCAAAATCCGTAATTGTACACGGATCATAGCCGCCTACCTGGATGGCGTTTACCACATAGGTCGCCCCACGCAGTGCTTCCTTGCGGTCAGTGTAGGAGCGAATCACACAGGTGCTCCCTGTTGTTTTTTTCAAATTGGATAAAATATTTTCTGAATCTTTTAGCCTTACGGGGTCAATATCGAACAACGCCAACTCAAAGCCCTGCAAAGCAAGCGTCAACATACAATCGCCAAGCACATTTTTAGCAAATACCGTACTGCCTGCACCCAGAAATGTAATCTTGCTCATACTTTTTCCCCCATTCACATTTTTGTTCGCAGCTTTGCACTCCAAATGCAAGGATACCCACCGCCACTCTCCCCTTTATTAGGAGGAAAGTGACGATGGGAAAGGTTAGTCATAACTATGCGTTGTTGCCTCCCATTCAGGATACCCCCGCTGATTTAGCGGAGCTAACAGGCTGAAGCGGTAAGGCAGATGTTACCGAGGGTGTCGTAGTTGGCGGGGTTACTGAATTCTCCGGACTAACCGGTGTTACCGATGAATCCGCAGCCCCAGCCTCAATCACAGTTACCTTCGCAATTGCCTTTAACTCTGTCCCTTCTACTTTACCCTTCAACTCAAACGAACCTGGAGCAGCATATTGTGCAGGGTCTATATCCTCCCATTCCACAGCCACCCATTTGGTGAAGCCTTCTCCATACGTAGCTTCCACCACGCTTGGCAGTTCGGGTTTTTCACCCGCACGAGTCGTCACGTTTACTTCTTTTAACGCGGTGATTTTCTCAGTTGCCGCCAGATTCTGTGCTGTACCAGAGGCCAGTCCTGCCACCTCGGTTGCATTCAAAGCACGGCTGTAGATACGGAATTCATCCACCAGACCATTGAAGTACGGATCAGGGTACTGAGATTTGCCGATGAAATTATTTTTGGTCTGACCCAGACTGGTAGGATTCAAGGTCAGGTTGGTATTGCGTCCCACTTCTTTTCCATCCACGTATAAAATACCTGTGGAACCCGAAAGCGTGACCGCAACATGCTTCCATACGCCTGTCGGCAGTACAGGGCCTTCAATCGTCTGCTCCTGTCCCTGCCCGTTGCCTTGGTTGGTAATGGCAAACAGCATGGTATTTCCTGCTTTAGGCGTCAGGAACATATATTCATTCGTCCCGGAGCCGAAGTCAAAAATCCGCACATAATCGCTCAGGCTGTTCGCTTTGACCCAGCCAGATACGGTCAATTGCTGTGTCCGACTGACAATACCCGCCGGCAGCTGCACATAGCTGTCCTTGCCGTTCAGGCTGACAGCATTGCCTGTTTTACCCGCAGCCCATGCAGCCGTTCCCTTCACGGCAGCATCATTGCCACTGTCCGATGAATCCGCAACTACAGAACCGCTTGTTTCATCAAACTTGTAAACTGCAAGCTGTTCAAGTAACGGAGCCGCCGGTTCAGCTACCACCGTTACTTTAGCCTCAGCTGACAACTGAGAATCGCTGGCTGTCAGCTTGAACACATACGTTCCTGGCTCGGAAACGTCCACCTTCGTGCGCAGCGATGTTTTGTTACTGAATGTGACCTTCGCGTCCTGTGGTCCTTCGACCAGACTCCACTCGCTCGTCACCTTACCTTGTGGAAGTCCATCATCCGTAGCCGTGCCTTTCAGAATGATCTGATCCGGCAGCTTTACCTTCGAATCTTTGCCAGCATCCACGATAGGTGCTTTGTTCGGATCAGGTGTGGTCGGTGTCAGCTCTATCGTATAGGAGGATGCTGTACCAATCTCCAATTTAAGTTTGTTGGTGGTCGCATACGCATTAAACTTTCCTTGCGATTGACCGCCTACTTTAACCAGATACGTTCCTTTCTTCAAACCGTCAAATGTAACGTACGTGGAATGGGCTTGGCCCGGCGTTTGATTTTTCAGTTGGAACCATACATAATCCTTGGATGTTGCCAACTTGGCTTCTGTATATTGATCCTTCTCCAGCTCAATATATAGCTTTTCTGTGATCAGATTGACCCGCTTGAACAGGCCGTCCAGCGGCTTGATCGTATACACGTTGCCGCTTTTGCTCACCTCTGCACCGTAGCCCGTCAATCCGAAAATAGGATCAATCGCGATATCAGCACTTAATGTTTTGAGCGCACCGAACAATCCGAGATCAGCCTCACCGCTCATGCCGCGCCAGCCGTTAAAGAGCGGAACATTTTTACCGCCGCCAGTGCCGTTCGTGCCGTTATTGCCTTTTTCCGCTTGATACGTCCATGCGACCGCCCCGATGTTCTCAGGGTCCGAGCTGATTTGCCCGGAGTTAATCGCTCCAACATTGGCAATTTTAGCTGCATAGGACAACCGTTGTTGTTCCTCACGGTGATTGTCCTCATGATGGCGAATCCAGTCATCCATCGCATATCCGGCAAGCGAAGTCGTGTACTGGAAGTTAAACCAGTTCTCCCCGGTAATCGTCACCGGATCGGTGTAGTAGTACCATACGGGCATATGACCGCGTGCCGCACGGGTTTTGGCATTAATTTTACTCATCATTTCCAGGGCTTTACTTTGCTCGCCCTCTGTATCTATATTCTGCTTGGCTAACGTATATACAGCCTCTTCCCCTGTATTGTCATAGCTATATTCAGAACCGTAAGGATACTTTGTATTTTTAAAATTGTTATATTTACGATCCATTTTTTCCTTGAGATCATTCGCTTCATCATCATAGCCTTCATCATGAAGTGCCTGAATAATATCCGGTGTGGTCAGTTCGCCCATCAAACCTGTTTCCCAGTTGTACGCGACTGGCCCTTCATACAATGCTTTGAAAATGTTATACGCCCGCAGCAAATAGGTTTCCTTTGGATGCTTGTAAGTGACAAGGTCCGGGTATTCCTTGGCAATCTTGTACATGCTGAAATACGTGTTGTATACGTGCGGATACGCATACCCTCGATAGGTCGGTGTATCGTTAGGTTCTGGCATCAAGAAATCATGAATTAAATAATCCTCATGATGTCCGTTCATCAGATTTGTCCAGATCGCCGTCTCCAAATAATCGTCTACTGCCCGCACCTCTTTGGCGACTGGAGACAGTGTGTTTTTCTCAGCCAGGAACTGTCCGTGGGTCAGACCCCAATCGTCTCCCCAGCCCCAATAGCCGTTGAAAATGTTGCGTTTGGATTTGGTATGCATCATCCAATCATCAAATACCTTGTCGCGCAGATCACCCGGTACATTCCATTGGGTTTTGTCGACCATAAATGTAGCATGCCGTTGCAACGCCTGATCAATCGGCTCGATGGCATAGAACTGTAACACCGTTTTGTTGCCGTTTCCGTATTCTACCGTTATGAAGTTCGGACCCAGCTTAGTAAATTTCAGTTCATAAATGTAATGTCCTCCGGCCTTGCTATCTGTCTGCGGAATAACGGTTCCGTCTGGATAGGTTACTTTGCTGATCGCCTGCTTGGAGCGCAGGTCCACCTTCGCTTTTTGATTCGTAGGCACGATCATGCCGGGTACGACTGTTGTATCCACCAAGTTTTCTTGGTACAACGTATCTTTTACATCATGCTCGTCCTTCACCGCCAGAAACTTGAAGCCATAGTTTTTGCTTTGACCAGGATTCAGGATCAGGCTTGTATTGGGCAAATACCCCCGATTCGTGGACTTGATGACATTGGAATGAATATAAAATACATTGAGTCCTTCCAGCCATTTGCCTTCGTTGGCTGGATTCCAGGCCCATTTGCTGCCCGGATGCTCCTCATCCCGCCAGTGATCCTGATATTCAAAACCCGCACCTGTTGTGGAATCAGGAATCAGCAGCAGGGAAGAACCAATGCCGCTGGGACGCCCAGCTGTAATATAGGAGCTGTTATTGCCGACAAAGGAATGCGTCACCACTCTAGTTTCGTAGATCGCATCACCGTTGGTCCACTGCTCATTAAAAGGCAGAGGCAAACCGAAATCGCCAATCTCCAATTTTTTTCCACTTGTATTCTGCACCTGTATATTCCACAGCACCGAACCATTCGACTCTGCCGAATACGTTTCAATGACTTTAAAATTGCGTATGCCTTCTGCGTTAGTAGAATTCTCGTACGTGACAGTGACACGGTTACCACTGGTTGTGATCTTACGTGCGTCTGCCGACTTGTTCGTCCATGCCTTCGTCCAGCTGCCTCCATCCAAGCGGTACGTGAACATCAGCTCTCCTAGCCACTGATGATCTGCGGTGTTCTGCTCAGGTGTAACCGTTGCGTTCATCACGTACTCTGTCGGGAAAGCATCTCCCTTGATACGTATGGATGAAATTTCTCCATGCTCGCCTGTCTGAATCGTCAGCTTGTCATTGGATAGTTCATGGGCCTCTGCCGTATGCGTCCCAAACAACACAGACGCTGTGGTTAAAAACAAAAATGCCGCCAATATTCCCTTAAATTTCATCAACACGGCCTCCTTTTGGATCTCGGGGTCCTGATTTGTTTGCCAATCACCTGAAGTCTCTTCATTTCGCCGCAACCTCCTTGGAAATGTAAGCGTTACAACTCTATTGTACAAATCCTTGTCCATTGGTAAAATCAACATTTTCAACCGATTTATATAGGATTTCAACCTAATCATGAGATGAGTTATAGTGGTGAGTAGCGAGCGCTGCACATACAGATCATTCTTCCGATCGCTGTTGTAATGAGATTTTTTGTATTTAAATAAGGTAAGACTTTCATAGATACATCGGGGTTTGAACAAATCATACAAACAGACACTATAAGAATTTATTTTGAGTTGCTGTAATGGGGAATCGATACTTTGGGTTTTTCCAGACGCGAGGTTATTTATTAAGAGAGATTCGCTCCTAAGGTAGAATTTGGAGTCTGTGTATGTAAAGAATTTTGGGGATAGGGTATGGGGAAAAATCTGAGTCGCGTATGAAAACTAATATAGTCCATAGGTATCTGGTAAATAGGTGGTAGTGAGAGGATTAGGCAAACATTTGGCACGAACGGGATAACGATCGCTTTGTCATCTGGTGCATAATAAGGATGTGAAGTGGGTGTCTGTTATGAATATGGATTGTAGTTGATTTATACATAATAATTAAAAATACTGGAGGATTTTATATGCAAAAAGTAACTTTGAACAATGGGGTTGAGATGCCTATACTCGGTTTTGGTGTTTATCAGATCCAAGATGCAAATGAATGTGAACAAAGCGTTTATGACGCTATTATGGCAGGCTATCGGTTGATAGATACCGCTGCCTCTTATTTAAATGAAGAAGCAGTTGGCAGAGCGATTAATCGAAGTGGCGTGACAAGAGAGGAGTTATTTATCACTACGAAACTTTGGGTTCAGGATACTGGTTATGAGCGTACAAAAAAGGCATTTGAAAAATCACTGGAAAGATTGCAGTTGGATTATTTGGATTTGTATTTAATTCACCAGCCATATGGAGATGTGTTTGGTTCTTGGCGCGCTATGGAGGAATTGTATCGTGAAGGAAAGGTCCGTGCAATCGGCGTTAGTAACTTCCATGAGGATCGCCTGATCGATTTGATTATTCATAATGAAGTAGTTCCTGCCGTAAACCAGGTTGAAACGCACCCATTCAATCAGCAAATTGAAAATGCAAAATTCATGAAAGAGAATAACGTTCAGATCGAATCCTGGGCGCCTTTTGCTGAAGGGAAAAATAACTTGTTCCAGCATGAGATATTGGCAGCCATAGCTGAAAAGTATAATAAATCCGTTGCTCAGGTGGTTTTACGCTGGTTGACACAAAGAGAAGTTGTTGTGATTCCAAAGTCCGTTCGTAAAGAAAGAATTATCGAAAACTTCGATATCTTTGACTTTGAGTTAAGCCAAGAGGATATGGAGTCGATTACTACGTTAGATACGAAACAGAGCCTGTTCTTTTCACATCGCGATCCTGACATGGTGAAATGGATCGGTAGCCGTAAACTCGATATCTAACCCTCTTTCAAAAGATCACCCGTAGGTTTTGATTACACCAAAAGAACCAACAATTTAACAATAACCGTTAGAAGTATGGAGTAGATGCCCTAAGGAAATCTACTCCTCTTTTTCGTTTGCGGTATCAATGTATTTATTGAACTATCGTTCCCCGTTAGTTTAATACATTTATCAAAGAAGGGACGTCCCCCATCACAGATGTCTGGAGAAACGCCCCTATCTCTTGCCTTTCCGTCTGGTGCATATGGCGGCCGGACGGATGTGCCTGATTCCTTGCTCATTCCACAATTTCCGCTCCTGTTCGCCTGTCGGCGGTGATCGCTACAAAGCAATACATTTATGTCGTAGGAGCACAATGTCCCCGTACCAAATTATTGCACCGCAGAAATATTGAGGGCGGCCTCTATTTGATATTGGCATTATTATCGAAAAATACTGCATTTCTTTCCCTCTATGCAACCTGCGTAATAACAAGGTGCGCGGAAACTGGTCTTGTTCCTCCAGCTAATGGAGTGATCGTGAGTGCCGCGGCATTGCCAGCAGGATTTCGCACTGTGAGTACTGAATTAATGACCGTTGTTTGTACAAGAGCCATTCCTACTATTTGAGAAGTACCTGTTGCACGCCCGACCACCGTATAAGCCAGGTCAGCGCCGTTGAGTGTTAAAATGAGTTGACCCGGTTCGTTTACACCTACCTGAAACAAAACCTGATAAGTGCCAATTGTAGCCAAGTTAAAAGAACTCGCATTTATACGGGTAATTGCAGTCCCACTGATTGGACCATCTTGCGGAAAACTCACGTCCGTGTCGGGAGCAACAGTTGCTGCATTATCAGGAGGCATCAAGGCAAAGAAATCTGCAAAGCCTAATACTCCACCTGCTGGTCCTGCTGCTCCTGTTGCTCCTGCTGGACCTGTTGCTCCTGCTGCTCCTGTTGCTCCTGTTGCTCCTGCTGGACCTGTTAGCCCTGCTGCTCCTGCTGGTCCCGCTGGCCCTGCTGGTCCTGCTGCTCCTGCTGGTCCCGCTGGCCCTGCTGGTCCTGCTGGTCCTGCTGGTCCTGCCAATCCAGCTGCGCCAATTGCTCCTGCAATCCCTGCAAGTCCCTGTGGGCCAAGCGCTCCTGCAAGTCCTTCGGGGCCAAGTGCGCCTATCGCTCCTGCAATCCCTGCCAATCCTTGGGGGCCAAGTGCTCCTGCAAGTCCTTGAGGTCCTGCTTCTGCAATTGCTCCCGCAAGTCCTTGAAGTAATTGCTGACCTTTAGGTGGGGGACACGGTACCCGCACTATTTTTTTAATAACTAGAAGACGTCGTTTCTTTTTTTCCCCTTTTGGATGGCAAACAATTGCGGTTTTCTTTTTGCACGATTTTTTTTTATACAGAAAACTCAACCGTTTCTTTTTTCTTTTCTTTTGGATGGCAAACAATTGTGGTTTTCTTTTTGCGCGATTTTTTTTATCCGGACAACTCAACAACGACACCTCCCTATAAAGATAGTTTAGTGTACGTAAGTTATTTATTTTAGGCATGGACGAATAGCCGGTTATTGGCTAGACTAAAAACCATTTTTAGAATATTGGGTGTTTAGTAGGGTGCTGTTATTTCACAAACCACAACACTCTTTCAGTATGATTACAAAATTTAATCATCCTTCACTGCGTCAACCAAAATCACATTTGGGTCTCTTTTTGTACCTCACAGTGGCAGTGTGCTCCCTGTTCTAAATTCAAATATCGTTTCCCGTTAGTTGAATCATTTCTGTGATTGATCCACCTTGTAGATTCTTCTGGTAAGCGCCTGGTCATCATCTGTCCATGATATTTGGAGCTGTTTGCGGGTTTTTGAGTGCAGGCAGTAGAATGCCATCGATTAGCGCTGTGAAGAAAGGCTTGTCGAACGGTTTGCGCTGGATGAGTCCGCGAAAGGAAGCCATTGAAGTAATGACCTGACAAGCCATCTCAATGTCCGCGTGAGCGGGAATTTCACCGCCGACAAATGTTATTGTTGATATTTGATACTTACGAACTAGCGTTCTATAATAAGGGTAATATCACTGTTCGGAGATGATTTGCCCATGGATTTAAAGGAACTGAAGAGGCATACTGATACATTGGACGATGACGGTAAGCGAGAGCTTATCTACTTTTTACAGTCTCGAACCAAGGGTGTGGCGGTTCCAGTTTGTGCGATTGATGAAATTCAAGAGCAGAAGCATAAAGCATAAAGTATAAAGTATGAAGATGATCAGATAATAAATTTGTACACATAAGGAGATAAAAATTATGGCAAAAAACAAATTACTAAGAATGGACAATGTTGGCATCGTTGTAGAATTCCTTGATGACGCAATCTCTTTCTTCGAGGAGATTGGCTTGAAGCTCGAAGGGCGAGCTACTGTCGAAGGTGAATGGGCTGGTCGTGTAACCGGGCTGGGTTCACAGTGTGTAGAGATTGCTATGATGGTTACCCCAGATGGCCACAGCCGACTTGAACTTTCGCGATTTCTCACCCCACCTACTATATCCGATCACCGAACTGCTCCTGTAAATGCCCTCGGTTATCTACGCGTCATGTTCACCGTTGAAGACATTGACGAAATGGTATCCAGACTCACAAAGTATGGTGCTCAGATCGTTGGCGAAGTGGTTCAGTACGAGGACTCGTATCGGCTCTGCTACATTCGTGGAATTGAAGGACTTCTAATCGGTTTGGCGGAACAACTCGGTAATAAATAAGTGACGTTTAAAAGAAGACTTAACTGAAATATACATTGCTAGAGTAAAAAATAGAAACAAAAAAGCAGTGTGAAAGTATTTCGAAGAAGTCGGGTGCATCAATCATATAAACACCGTTAAAGGGACTCAACTAACGGGATCAATAGCTCAATAAACCGCCTTTTCACCAAGGCGGTTTTCTTACGGTCAAATATCAACATTAGAATGTAACATAGCCTTTAAAAAAATATACCTCCCCCCATTATTGTACAGAAGGGATAAGGATATTGTCGTGGATATGCCACTTTATCGTCTGCCCTCTCCTTGTGTTAGTTGAACTATCGTTTCCCGTTAATTTAATAACTCTATATGCAAGTTCCCTTACTGACCATCATGTATTATAATTCTATAAAAAGGGAAGGGACTCTTCTGCCCATGGAATTATCGAGGTCTCAGCAATTAGCTCAAGAGTATGTAACAAATTATGCAAGAAGCCGCAAAAATGAGGCAGAGCAAACAATTAGGGAAATCCTTCGTATGTCCAACATCGAGCTAAAGACATTTGAAGACGCTATCACTAAACTAAAATCTCATGCAAGTATTGCGCTACACTTTCACCCAGATCGATTAGATCCGACCATGAAAAGCGTTGCTGAAGGACTACTTGAGCAGGGAATTTACAAAAGTCAGTTTGAGACTTTCCTATCGAATGGAAGTGTATCAGCATTTTCAGGTGGTGAACGTGACGTTTGGGAGAATAAAATGTTTGGCGGAGCGTACCAAATAAATGGCTCAACCAATAGCGAACGGCCCAAGTATGGGGCACTCAATGTCATGTTACATCCCGATGGACCTGCTCCACGTTTTGGATCATGCTATTTCCTTTTATCCACAGAGGTCTCTCATCGTTGCACTTATACTTATTTGGATTCTCACCAAGACCCCAAGGAAAAGGGGACGTATGAGGAATTTGACCTCATTTTGGCTGCTCTCATGAGGGATGCGTTCTATAGTGATTTTGCCATTGGTGAAAGAAATCTGACGGTTCGAAAGTTAATCGACCATATGCTCGTCAATCTTGAGAAACCATTCCAAAATCCATCAAACAAAGAGCCAAACCGAAATCTTGACCACTATATCGAAGCTCAGGTTCATGGTGACATTTTTCTTAAAGAAGACGTAAAGATGCTTGTTGCCGACCCATCATTTAAAGGCACCAATACTGGACGAATCTTAGAGCAGATATGTTTAAAGTATTCAGTTGATCTTTACTGGCACATGGGCTTTACACTTTTGGTTGATGAGGTTCCTATGGATTTTAGAGGTCCTTCCATGCCTTCACTAGCCAAAAGAATTGCGCAAAGTAATTTTATTGATGCAAATATGATTGGCTCTGCAGCTATCGACTTGAAACGAAATCCAAGTAATTGGAGCGATAGAGGAACCTACAAAGAAGTTCTACAAGAATTAAAATTACTCTGGCATGTTTTAGTGAGATATGGAAAGCCAATGGAAAAGTGAACAATTTTCTGTGAAGATGGAGCAATTCTGTACCCTTCTCCTTCATTCACTAACCTGCCCATTAGTTTTACCTTCGTTTGTTGTGCCTTATTCCGACTAATCTCTACGAGCTACACGAAACCCTTGATCGGGTCCAAAGCCATTCGCATCAAACCTGGTCTCTATACCAGTCCCAACACCATTCTCTTACGTTGCCAGACATATCGTAAATTCCTAACTCGTTGGGTTTCCGGGTACCGATCGATTTTGTTTTATTATTGTTGCTCTCTATGATAGGCCAGTTCCAGTCTCCAGATAAGTACTTGTCTCCGGCATTTTTCCAATACCATGCGACCTCGTCGGCATTATTGCTTCCGCTGTATGTGTAGCCCTTGCTCGCCTGACCTCCGCCTGCAGCATATTCCCACTCCACTTCTGTGGGCAAACGGTAACCGTTAGCTTCCTCATTAATCGTTACTGTCCATTTTATATTATCGTTATCATTCTTATTATTCGGGTCTTTTTTATCCTTATTTATGTTGTAATACGGTTTTCTACCGGCATATTGTCGACTACAAATACCGAGGAATTACTTCCCATGACTTCAACCCACTCTTTTTGAGTTACCTCATATTTGTCGATATAAAAGTTCGATAGTGCCACGCTTTTTCCAGAGTTGTTGTACTTGTTGTTTTGAAAAGTCTCACCTTCCACGAATACAAGGTTATCCTTTTTTTCAGGCTTATCTTACGAACATGCGCTGATCACAACCATTGGTGCTATTAAAAGGAAAATTAATAGCTTTCTCATTGATATATCTCCTTTAAGCTGGTAGGGAAAATCATAGGCCGTGATGGCCTGTAACTCACCTCCAGCAGCGTTGAAGGCCGTTCGTCTGGCAGGTAACGGCCTGCAACGCATCCGCACTGACACTGACGGAGAGACTGGAGGGGAACGGCCATCGGCCTGTCTCCATTGTTTAGGAATTGGTGTTTCCTTCATGATCATTCGTGTAAATCCTATCCAACAGCTCTCAAAACCCGCTTATCCCG
The DNA here is from genome assembly GCF_009827695.1 of Paenibacillus sp. OT2-17. Taxonomy (NCBI): domain Bacteria; kingdom Bacillati; phylum Bacillota; class Bacilli; order Caryophanales; family Paenibacillaceae; genus Paenibacillus; species Paenibacillus sp. OT2-17. The sequence goes on from NZ_WUDQ01000018.1 coordinate 18,399, forward strand.
TGAGACAGTCCCAACCGCGCCTGTTCGTTGAACAGCTTGCAGTTGAGTGGTTACCACACCGTTACGTTAGAGCTCCCGCTACTCTGATACCCCTCTGTCGCCAACACCTGGTAAGACCAGTTACTTCCCAGATTCATTCCTTTGCTCGCCCATGCTTTCACGTGGTTGCTGAAAGTGATCGTGGAGTTACCCCCCGTCGGTCTCTTCGACTGTCGAACACTCCAGTACTGAATAAACGTCGTTTTTTGGCCTTCAATGGAAGGTGCGTCGTATCGCATTGTTGTGTAGATGTCATATGTGCCCCCATCACTGGTCACCGTACCTTTATACGTTCCGGTAGGTCGATAAGTCCCCCAGCTATCAACGACGTAATATTCGATGAGTGAGTTTCTCGTCCACCCGTAGAGAGCCAAATATCCATTACCGGACGGCGCCCAGACACCGGCATTGTAGTTAATCGTTCTGTTTGGCGATCCAGTAGTCCAGCCTTTGCCGACAACAAAATTCCCGGTATCCTTCCATGTTACGCTGTAATTACCGCCTGATCCATTAACAGCATTGACCGTCCCACCGCCATCGGTCCAATTTTGCCAATAGTCTGTCGCTGCACTTGAGGTTGTTGCAAACAACCCAAAACTCATGGAAGCTGCAAGAACTACCGTCATCATTTTCTTACTAAACTTAAACATACTTTCCCTCCTAAAATTTTTGTGTTTGTCCCATACACCTGCTTGTTAGTTGGTTCTCTTTGCAGTACATTGCTTATCCGTGTCATATCCCGTTTTTTTACTTTTACCTCCTTTCTGAGTAAATTATAGAATGATAGCGTTTGCATAAAAACCTAGCAAATTAAAGCTTTAACTCTATTATGTTTAGCTTTCTTTAAAATTTATAGAAGCTGTCGAGGAAAGTAAGCTCCACAATACGGTTATGATGGGACGATTCAACGAATAATTACAGCGAGGGAAAGCACCACTTAAACGCGTAGTGGCGCCTCAGGTACATTTTCAACTCAACTTATAAAAACTTTATGCAAATAACGCATAAATATCAATATACATCCATCTCATGCTGTAAAATGTACTTGGGTGATTAGCAGTACATAAGGGAATTCTCGATTCACGTGAGGAAAAACACTTAACTTTTCATAAGGAGGTATGATAAAAAATGATTTTGGAGGATATGTATTATGGCAAATGGCGTCCTAGTGAACAGATAAATTCAACCGACCCTGAATCTCAAAAAGTGAATCAAAAAATTAGTGATCTCATGGAGATGTTGAAAAGCAAATTACCAGCAGTCGAGTTTGAGTCAATTGAAGTCATGTTTGATTTATTAAGCGAGTCAACTTCCCTGCACTCCGCAGCAGCATTCATTCACGGGTACCGGGCGGGGGCATTAACGATGATTGAAGTATTTAGCGAGGACAAAGAAATTGTTGATCGTAATAGATAGATGATGGAGGAGTTATGGTGGTGAGCCCGTTACGCATGCAGATTGTTCTTCCGATCGCTGTTATCCCTAGATTTTTCCTCAGTAAATAAAATTAAAAATCCGGGGATAACAAAACGAATGGAGGGGCTCCCTAGCCTCTGCCTACGCCCCCCAGCGCATTCATCAAGAACTCGTAAATTTCCAGTTCGTTGATTTTATCGCCATCGGTCACTATGTTATGCTGAACTTGCAGTCCGTTCTTGAACACGGTGAACATCCGAGCTGTCCTGTCCGCATCGATTGAAATAGGGATAGCTCCATTCTGCTGTCCGACTTCGATCCACGTTTTGGCAGTGAGGATAGATGCTTCATGATAACGTTTCAGAATGCCAGCCACGGCGGGCTTATCCTGTTGGCTGAGTAGATAAATAAAAATCAGGCTGGCAGCGCTGTCCCCACTACCAATGTTACGAAGCCGTTCAGTTAAGGTGTTAAGCGGGGACTTGATTCCTTCTGGTCCTGCGGGAGTCCGGGCGACAGATTCAAAAAAGCGCTGATTGGTTTTCGCCATTCCCTCCTCTAGAATCATACCGAACAATTCATCTTTGCTTTTGACATAATGGTAAATGGCTCCTTTAGTCAGTCCGCTGCGGTCCGCAATATCCTGTAGTGTCGTCGCCCGACAGCCTTTCTCCATAATCATCTCTTCGGCAATCTCAAGCAGCTTTTTTAGACTGTCGTTCATCACTTTGTCTTGCATAATCTTTTACCTCCCGGTTGTCTGTCTTTTTATTCGTTTAATGAAACCTATATTCCACCAGATCGTCAAACCAATAAGTGCGTAGGTGAAAAACGAGGATACGGCTTGACGTCATGACTTTTTACATAAGTATCATTAAGGTTTTTTGCTCCTTGTTAAACCTGCTTTTTGAGAGCTTACATTCTCTCTATATTTCCTCATGTTGCTACACGTTTCGCATACCCTACAACTACAAAAAGGGAGATGGCGGCTTGCCATCTCCCTTGCTTTTATTCTTCCCCCACACTTCCTGCTTAAAAACTTGTTGCGGCACAGGTGGTCGGTGAGCGGAGCGGGCAGAATTGTTCTGAAGAAGCGTGTGCGTTCGGAAGAACAATCTGCACGCACAGCGCCTCCCCGCACCACCAGTAACTATTTTTAATCCCCCACCCGATTCAAAAACACCTTCGTCCGTTCCAGCTGCGGATTGTTGAAAATCTGCTCTGGTGTACCGGATTCTGCAATTTCGCCATTATCCATAAAAATGACACGATCCGCCACATCTCTCGCAAAGTTCATCTCGTGGGTCACGATGACCATCGTCATATGTTCCTCAGCCAGCTTTTTGATAACCCGCAGCACCTCACCCGTCAGCTCGGGATCAAGGGCCGAGGTCGGCTCGTCGAACAGTAAAATATCAGGGTTCATCATCATTGCCCGGGCAATCGCCACACGCTGCTTCTGTCCTCCCGACAGTCGGGATGGATACGCATCTGCTTTATCTGCCAATCCGACTTTAGCCAGCAACTCAGCGCTTTGGCGACGCAGTTCAGCCTTGCTCACCTTTTTCACCAGCTTCGGAGCCAGCTCCAGATTATCCTGCACCGTCAAGTGAGGGAACAGATTAAAATGCTGAAACACCATGCCCATACCGGTAGTAATGCCCTTAATATCACCTGCCGGAGCGTACTGACCGTTTTCCACCAGTGCTTTATCATGAATGCGGATCGTCCCGCCCGTCACATCTTCCAGGTGCACCAAACTACGGAGCATGGTACTTTTTCCTGAACCTGAAGGACCGATGACGGCTACAACCTCGCCCGCTTTAACGTTAAAGCTCACTCTTTTCAGAACGTCGAGCTTGCCGAACGATTTTTTCAAATCGGTAACTTCTATTGCATTAGTATTCATATCTCGACATTCCTTTTACTCGAATTTAAAACGTTTTTCCAGCGCCCTGAAGAATAGCGTCAGCACCAAAGCTAACAACAAATAAATAACCGCCGCTACAACATAAGGTACAATCGAGAAATCACGGTTTACAGCCGTATTGGCAAAATGCAGCAGTTCCGGTACCGCTACTGCATACAGTAGTGCCGTATCTTTTACCAGTGTTGTCGCCTCATTGGTTACCGCAGGCAAAGCAATCCGTACCATTTGCGGCACAATGACTCTAATCAGCGTCTGCGACTTGCTCAAGCCCAGCACTTGCGAAGCCTCGTATTGCCCTTTATCAATCGACAACATCCCGCCTCTGAAAATTTCTGCAAAATAAGCTGCATAATTCAGTACAAATGCCAGTACCGCAGCCGTTGTCCGGTCCAATACCAGATACTCCCCAATGACAGGCAACATCGGCAGACCAAAACAAAAGAACAATAATTGCAGCAAAAGCGGTGTGCCGCGTATAACATAAATGTACGTATGCATCAGCCAGGCGATTGGCTTAATCCGGCTTTTGGCCAGCAACGTAACGATAAAACCCAATGGAATAGACAAGATGAGCGTGATGAAAAATAAAATAACCGTCATCTGTGCCCCTTCAAGCATAGGCTTCATAATTCGTAAAATGTATTCCATACTCATGACCTTCGACTCCTAAACCCTTAGTTCAATACACTACGTATTAATTTAATACTTTATCTTCACCAAACCACTTTTTCGAAATTTCAGCAGCTTTTCCGTTCTTGTGCAGCTCATCCAAAGCGGATTGCAGCTGCGTCAACAGCTCTTCATTCCCTTTTTTCACACCGATACCGTATTCCTCAGGGGCCAGTGATTCATCAAGCAGCTTATACGTCCCTTGTTCCTTCGACATATAGTACTTGGCAACGACTTCATCAATGACAACCGCATCCAGACGTCCGGTTTTCAAGTCTGTCAAAGCGAGAACATTATCCGGGAACTCGGACACTTGCTTCAATTTACTTTTGATCGGATTTGCATCCAATGCATCGGCTGCTGAAGACAGCGTCTGGAGTCCGACCGTTTTGCCCGTCAGATCAGCCAGCTTGGAAAGACTGGAAGTAGCCGGAATGACAATCACCTGACTGTTTTTCAGATATGGCTTCGTGAACAGCACTTTTTCCTTACGCTCATCCGTAATGGTGTATCCATTCCAAATGAGATCAATACGTCCGCTGTTCAGCTCGGATTCTTTGGCAGACCAGTCAATCGGCTGAAATTCCACCTGTTTACCCATTTGTTCCCCGGCCGCTTTTGCATAATCAATATCAAAGCCGGTCAGCTCGTTATTTTCATCTCTAAAGCCCATCGGGGCGAATTTATCATCAATTCCAATAATCAATTTACTGTCATCCTTACCGCCGGAACATCCGGCCAACACGATCATCATCAATCCAATTAACATCGTAAACATGGCTGCTTTTCTCATCTTATTCCCCTCCAACAATGGTGACCCCCGTATCCAAGAACAGGTGGCAAACGCTTTAGTTCGTTAACACGTTATCAGAGTATCATCATAACACACCGCAGGATACTCGTCGAGAGGAATGAGCGGAATCTTAGCCTTATATAAATGGAAACCTGTGACGAAAATTTGACCATTGTTCTATAATGTAAAACCTTACCTTGACATGTCACCTAAACCGTCTTATTATTTCCTAGTATTCTTATATACTTTTATTCATTTTAAATTTTCAGCAGCAATAGTATGTAAATCAGCTTGATAGACAGGAGAAATAAAGCCCCATGTACATTTTAAAGCGTCTTTTTACGATGTTCATAACGTTGTGGATTATCGTCACTTTAACGTTTATCATCATGCACATCATTCCGGGTGATCCATTTTCGAACGATTCCAAAACCATTCCGGAAGCGGTATTGCAAAACATGCGTGCCAGGTACAATCTGGACAAGCCGCTCGCTGTGCAGTATGTGCTGTATCTAAAAAATCTGCTAGTGCTGGATATGGGCCCGTCTATTCAATCGAAAACGACGGACGTCAATGTGCTCATCGCCCGAGGTTTTCCACCTTCTGCATTGCTGGGTATTCAATCCATCGTGGTCGCGATTATTGCCGGTATTTCGCTCGGAACGCTGGCTGCTCTACACCATAATCGACCACTGGATTATATCTCGATGTTTATCGCCATTGTTGGTATTTCCGTACCCAGCTTCATATTGGCACCGCTGTTAATCAAGTATGTTGCTGTCCAATGGCACCTGCTTCCGGTCGCCTCATGGGGAACCTGGCAGCATACGGTGCTTCCTTCGCTGGCTCTCGCTGTTTCACCGCTTGCCGTTATCGCCCGCTTTATGCGGACGAGCATGCTGGAAGTCATGCATGAGGAGTACATACGCACTGCCAAAGCAAAAGGGTTGTCCTCTTGGGCAGTAGTCATTCGTCACGGATTACGTAATGCGTTGATTCCGGTGCTTTCCTTTATCGGACCGCTATTCGCTTCCGTTATTACAGGTACCTTTGTCGTTGAAAAAATATTCGCCATTCCCGGCATCGGTAAATACTTCGTAGATAGTATCTTTAATCGGGATTATCCAGTGATTATGGGGACGACCATTTTCTACAGTGCCATTCTGGTCGTTACTTTATTTTTAATTGATATATCCTATCGCCTTGTCGATCCGCGAATCAAATTAGACAGCAAAGGAGATTAACATGAAAGCAGCACCTACTGTCGAAAAGGACAGCCTGTTTAGTCTTGTAGACCGCAGCCAGATCCCCACTCCCACGTTGACCAGACCCAAAGAATCACCCTGGCGAGATCGGCTACGCAGACTTTTTAACAACAAGCTTGCTCTGTTGGGGCTTTCTCTACTTATTATTATTATTGTGCTGGCGATTATTGGACCTTCCATGGTTCCTTATGCACCCAGTGATCAATCCCTTTTGAAGACGAATCTTTCTCCTTCGGGAGAGCACTGGTTTGGCACGGATGATCTGGGGAGGGACGTATGGGCACGGACATGGGCCGGTGCTAGAATTTCACTCATGATCGGCTTTGCCGCTGCCGCCATTGATTTGGTGCTTGGCATTCTCGTCGGCTGTGTTGCTGGCTATTGTGCTGGGCACGGTAAAACGGGCGACCGGATCGACAGCATTCTCATGCGTATTATTGAAATTTTGTATAGTATTCCTTATCTGCTGGTCATCATTCTGCTGCTCGTCATTATGAAGCCAGGCCTACTCACGATGATTATTGCATTATCTATTACTGGCTGGGTCGGTATGGCCCGTGTAGTGCGTGGGCAAATCTTACAGCTGAAGCAGCAAGAATATGTGTTAGCAGCCCGCAGCTTGGGGACATCTCATTCACGTATTATCTTCAGACATTTGCTACCGAACGCAGCGGCAATCATTATTGTAAATTTGACGTTCACTATTCCGTCGGCTATTTTTGCCGAATCGTTCCTGAGCTTTCTCGGTCTGGGGATTCAGTCTCCTTCGGCCAGCTGGGGGACGATGGCTAACGATTCACTTGGCGTTATTTTAAGCGGTCAATGGTGGCGCCTATTTTTCCCCGGACTGATGATATCGCTCACCATGCTGGCGTTCAATACACTTGGAGATGGACTTCAGGATGCACTTGACCCGCGCTCACAACATTAACAACAGAGAGATCCAAATTGGACAAGGAGGGGTGTCACCATGATCCGCAGCTTCTCGCCTAACCGCAGGAAAAACGGCAGTTCCTTTATCGAAGTGCGCACACGCGGCATACCTGCGGGAAAGGAGGATGAATAAATCCCGGTACGGTGTACCTTATTTTTGGCATAACTAATCACAGTAATGGAGGAAAACCACGATGAAAAAAATGCATTGGATGACGATCATCTTACTTTTGGCCGTAACGGCTTTAGCTGGATGCTCGGGTACTTCGGACAAAACAGCAAGCAACGACCCGTCCGCTACGCCTCAAGCAGATATCCCGCAAGAAATTACTGCCAATCTGGCAGGTGGGGAGCCTTATACGCTAGACCCTGCTTTCGCATCAGATACAACGTCCTACTTTGTGATTGATAACTTGTATGAAGGGCTGTATACATACGATAAGGCCGGTAAAATCGTAGAAGGCGCTGCCAGCAAAGTAGATGTATCTCCTGACGGCAAAACCTACACCTTTACTATCCGTGATGGTGCAAAATGGTCGAATGGTGACCCACTGACAGCTAAGGATTTTGAATACTCCTGGAAACGGGTACTGAATCCGAAAACAGCTGCCTACGATCCTTCTGCCCTCTACTACATCAAAGGTGCCGAAGCGTACAACACAGGCAAAGGTAAAATTGAAGACGTGGGTGTTACAGCCAAAGATGATAAAACTCTTGTAGTTGAGCTGAAATCACCGCTGAGCTTCTTCCCAACGATCGCAGTGGGTCATGCCTATCTGCCAGTAAACCAATCGGTTGTTGAGAAAAATGACAAATGGGCAGCTGAAGCGGGCACAATTGTCGGCAACGGTGCGTATGTAGCCAAGGAATGGAAACATAACGAGCAAATTACGCTGGCTAAAAACGATCAATTCTGGAACAAAGATGCCATTACGATGGCAACGATTAATTTTAAAATGGTTCAAGACTCCACAACTTATTATCAAATGTATAAAACGGGCGATCTGGATCTGATTTTGAGCCTTCCCGTGGATACACTGGATCAGGAAAAGAGCAACAAGGAATTCCTGTCGCATCCATCTTTCAGTGTGTACACCTATTCTTTTAACGTAAAACAAAAGCCGTTTGACAATAAAAAAATCAGACAGGCCATCGCCTACGCGATTGACCGCGAAGCACTGGCTACCAGCGTAACCAAAGGTGGCGAAACTCCGGCTTACGGTTATGTTCCATACGGAACAACAACGCCATCCGGCAAAGACTTCCGTGATGAAGCACCGAAAAAATACTATGAGTTTGACGCTGCAAAAGCGAAACAATTGCTGGCCGAAGGTCTGAAAGAAGAAGGTTTGACCAAGCTGCCACCGATTACCTTCAAATACAACACTTCGGACAAGCATAAAAAAGTAGCTGAAGCGATTCAGGAAATGCTGAAAACGAACCTGGGCGTTGCAGTGACGTTGGAGAATCAGGAATGGAAAACGTACATTGATACCTTTAAACAGAAGAACTTCCAGATCGCCCGTATGGGCTGGGAAGGAAACTTCCTGGATCCACTTGGCGTATTGGGGCATTACACTTCCAAAAATTCGAACAACTTTACCAACTGGAGCAACCCGGAGTATGACAAACTGATCGAATCCTCAACCTTTGAGCTTGATCCGGCAAAACGCTTTGAACAGCTCCATCAGGCAGAAGACGTATTGATGGAAGATCTGCCGATTATTCCGATCCAGTTCTCTGCGGACACTGCATTAATCAGTCCTAAGATTCAAGGTATCGTATTTGATGCTCGTTCGAACCCAGACCTGCGCTTTGCGAAACGGGTCGAAAAATAATGGTTTTACGTTTCGGGATCACTGCCCTGATTGTCGGTACCTTAGGATTTCTGTACGCCATCCCCCATCTCTTGTATGGTCGTGAAAACATGGCTACTGCAAATCTGTTATTCCTGTTGGGGTTGCTGGGCTTGGTGATCGGTGCAATCTTCCACGTTCTGCAAAGCGGTTTTCTAACCCTCTTCCTGCGGGGATTTGCCGACATCAGACAGTTGTTCATTCGTCAATCCAAGGCATTACGAGAGGAAAATGAGCGTTTGCGTTCCGATGAATCTCTGTCAGCCTGGAAAACATCCATGTTCCGCCATCTCAAGGTATACACTTCGGGGTGCGGGACAGGGCTTATACTTTGCTCGATGATATTAATGGGGATAAGTTAGTTAGGGCGTATGAAAGCTTTCTTGCGGTTGGTGGGCGCTGCGCGTGCAGATTGTTCTTCCGATCGCGAACGCTACGCTTCTTCAGAACAATTCTGCCCGCTCCGCTGGCAACCGCCGTAGAGCTTCTATACGTTTTAGAGGTGTGCAGGAGTGGAAAGATTAGTGGGCCAAGTGATTTAACTTGGCCTAACCCCTAGACAATACAAAAAAGAGAGAGTTCCGCGGAGCTAGTTCGTGGGACTCTCCCTTTTTTGTTTCAATAAATCTACCATCTGCGTCGTTCGTCGCCTCTCAGGGGAAAGTCGCTCAATTCTCCGAGTTGGTCATGTGCAGCCTTATAAATGCGAAGAATAGCTTGTACCTTGTTAAAATCATTGTCTTCCGGGCCGAATCCTTCCATATACATTTTTTGAATGATGTTTTGGAAGAAATCCATACGTTCGCGGACGGAATCCTGCTCGATTTGCAGTACCTCTTCAAAGCTGTGTGTCTCAGCAAAATCAGACAGCTCATCAAACTCCTGTTCCTGATATCGCTCTCCCCGAGTTTCAGGATTGAGATCAATAGAGGTACGCAAGGTTGACAATAAAATATTTTCACGCGCCAGCATGACATGAAAATCTTTGTTCTTAAACAGATCCGTAACGATCAGACGGCACATTTCCTTGTTCTGGAGCAGAATCCCGTCAAATGGATGCAGCGTCCACACACCGTAGTTAAAAAATAAATTAAAATTGAAGTTGCTGCTTCCATACTGATATACAATGTTGATTTTCGATTCGTCGATGATTTCAAATGAAAATTCCAGCATGCATTCTCCTTTGGGATTCCAATATTTAACTCTATCCTATCAGAAAATACATGATTTTCAATAAAAAATTTTATTTCACAGAATCATTTAACTCCACAATTGAATCTGCTTTTTCGCTACTGGCAGCCACGAGTAAATAGACAATCACACACCCTAAAATAAAGGACATCATACGCTCGCTCTCTCCTTTTGTCATTCGCTTTTTAAGAGTTTATGCACGAGAATGCTATGTATGTTCATCATGTCCTTTATTAGCTGCTGCCAAACCAAAAAAGACGCCTTTCGGAGTCATCCGGCGTCTTTTAATAGATTGGGTCTATTATTCTACATTGTCATCAGTTCAAAAACGAGCTTAAACCCTCAGAAGAATTGCTATCCTTCAGTGTTTTGGATGGTTCTTTCCCTTCGATCCCCAAGCGTTGGCTAAGGTTGGCATTGATTGCTGTCATTTTACTTGTGTAATCATGGCAGCTTTCAATAATTTGGCGATTCGATTTTTCAGACAGATCCAAAGCAGATACCAAATCACCAATCGCCTGATTCACAGCCTCCAGTGACATAGAAGGCTTGCTAAGCAGATCTGTCGTTCTCTCGGTCGTCGTTTTGAGAAGCTTTGCATTTTCCTTGAATTGATCTTCAATCGTACGGTTGGTCGCATCGACGGCTGAAATGATTTTATCCTGATCCGCCAGCGCCATCGCGATCATAGCCGATACAGTGATCAGATTCGATGTTTTATCAATCGCATTATTTACAGAATCAATCAGTTTATCATTGTTATCATTAATAATATCTGTTGCTGCAATCGCCTGATTGTATAACAAAATCATTTCTGTCATCGACTGTGTACGAGTAACCACCTTGCGCAATCCCCGCTCCAGATGTGGCTTACGGTTTTCGTTTTCCGGCTTGGCAATCTCGGTCTCAAACAGTTCTTTCAAGCGATTACCAAAGGCAATCTTCGTCTGTAAATTGTAGATTTCTTCAATGGAAGCCTTCTTCAACTGTCTCATGCTGACGATGTTTTCTTCCAGATTATCCTTACCATCTCTCAAGGCAGTAATGATTTTCTCGATGTTCGTCTTCACCGACTGATACTTGTAAATGTAGTTCTTTAACGGGCTTTTACGCAGGAGCTTGCCAAAAAAGCTCACATTTTTGCTCTGCTGGAGCGTTTCGCATTCATCACGCAGCTTTAAGATCATATTGGATACCTCAGCCCGATCACCGGACATGAGGTCGTTTACCGGACGATCCAGCATTTTAAGGGTTTGCCCCGCACGTTCCTGCGTTTTAACCCCCAGCTTACCGATATCATCCATTAAGGTATCCAGGCTCATGACATCGCTTTGTGATACCTTCTGAATCAGCTGTGAAGCCTCCTCAGTCACCTTTTGTTCATCTTCTTTTTTCAATTCAGCCCATGGGGTCGCCATACGCTACCTCCTATTCTGAAAACAACTGTTACCCAAGTCTAATCGTTGTTATTCAGAGCAGCTATACTGCTACTTTTTTATTTTCTCAAAAAATCGCCTACAATTCGGAACTGCTATATCGCTGGTGAATAAGCTCCGCTTTGCTCTGTAATTCCAACAGATCCTTATGCTCCACCGTAGATACAATTACTGATATTTTACTGTCCACATCCCGTAATCCGTTTAATAATGTCCTCCGGTTGGTCCGCTTCGCATCGCCGCTGAGCCGAAGAAATGGATTAATCAGTCCGTTCAAATCCTTCAAAATCAATCTCCGAACCGTATGATTCACTTCGCTGTTGTTCAGTTCATGCAAAAGTGGAATGACCCGCTGCAAACGTGCAAATAGAGCCAGCGCCTTCTCGACGATCTCGTTATCAAGCGCATCCTTCTGTCCCTCGGAGATCACCATATCCTCCAGTACCTCCAAATACTCCATCACCTGAGCAAATTCACTGCTCACCTGATCTGGTTGACGTACTTGTCCTGTCATAGACTCCGGTCGAACGGCAGCTTCCTTTTCATGCTGATGTGTCTCAGCGACCTGCTCCTGCACCACCGGAATCACGGAACCGGTCAGATTGGGGCGAGGATGGCGAACAGCCATGATGGCGCTGTATCCTCCCAAACCAATGATCGGAATCGCCAAACACACAAACAGTGGCAACCAAAAACTTAGTAAAAGCGCAATCAGGTAGCTAACCACAGCAATCGTGGCACCCCACATTTTTGACGTCATAGCTTGTACCTCCTGACGTAAACCCTTACCATATTGTAGAAAACAATATTTGTGTGTGTCAATGTACGGATTTACGTATGGTGATTGGCTGCTCGATATGACTGGCTAAAATGTCGTATTGCGGATGAAGTGAACCGATCTCATGACCCAAAGCCGATTTCACCGCTAGATAAGGAAAATTGATACCGGACAAACATGATACATGAAGTCCTCCGGACATCCGCGGATTGATCTCTAGCAGCTTGGCATGCTCGCCGTTATATTTTACCTGAATGTTATAATTGTACGGAATGTGATACGCCTCAGCGACCTTCTGTGCCACCTCCAACAGCTCGGGATGCTGCTCCAGCAGCCGTAATCGTCCTCCTGCCTTCCTACGCGGAACCGCCGCTAGCAGCTTTCCGTTCCGGTCAGCCAGGCAGTCAATACTGTATTCGTATCCCTCCAGCAGCTCCATCACCATCAGATTGGGAAATGATTCTGTGGATGACAATACGCGGTGTGCTTCCTCGAACGAAATATGATTCAGCGCATGGCCGAACAGTTCCTCCAGCGGATTACGTTCATTGTCGATGATACGAAAGCCCATTCCGCCTTCTGCATTACATGGCTTGAAGCATACCTTATGTCCAAGTGCTATTAACGACTCATATGCCTGTTTAAATTGCTCGGCATTGCTGGCAATGGCATAATCGGGAATCGTGACAATGTCCTTTTGACGAATGGATTCATAAAACAAATCCTTTTCCATCAGTTGCTCCAGCAGTTCGGTATCTTGGCATACCATCACTTTTGTCCCAATATCATCGAACAAATAAAGATGCTTGCTAATATCGAGCATATTCCACCGTGGGATAAAGACATCAATTCCGTGCCGCTTGCAAAAATCAGCGCAAAATTGTGCGTACTCCACACCACTGGTGCGAGGCTCTACTTCAGCCACATCACTGGCCTGTAGCGCCATGTGCTGCGGATCTGAGTGTGTCGCATAGATCTCGAACGGAATACCGTCCTCATTGTTACGAATAGCATTCATATAATGATACGCCACTGAAAACCAGCGATTAAAATACACCTTAACCTTCTTCACAGAGCCACGTCCCCTATCTATTCTGAAAATGAAGTTTGAGCTGCGAACACACTCCGGTGTATTGCATGAACATACGCCATGATTTCGTCCGCTGCATACACCCCCGACACTTCTGTAAAACGGTAATTGACCTCCAGCTTATCCCGCAGCTGTTCCCGATACAATTCACCATGACGGGGAGCAATCGCATAATCGGCATAGTCCAGCAGACAACGGTCCAGCAAAGAGTCACCGGACGCAACCACAGCCCCTCCATTCGTGAGATTACGGATATGCTCCACGGCTGCCTGTTTATTCACAGCCGCAGGCACCAGATATATCTTACGACCTTGAATGGATACCTCCCAGCCCATTTCACGCATGATTCGTGCCTTCTCCAGCACCTGTTCCAGCGGCATACGATCCCGTTCAATCATGAAAGCATAGAATAACTCGTCGCAAAAGCGTTCGTTTACGACCCAGTCTTCATCCAGCACCTGTCCGAACACCTGACGAGCTTCTTCCGCATGAGCACCATCACGGCGTACTTGTTCATGAATACGCCGATTCCACTCTCGATCCACCTCGCCTCCGACGATGATGTTTCCACCATTACTCGTCACGGCATATGCGGGAACCAACTCCGTCTGAAACACAGTGATTCGTCTATACTGTTCTATCGTCCGAGTCGTCACGGGCATAAACATCACATCTTCAGGCAGTGTCTTTAGCAATTGCAGGGCTTGTTCAGAAATAAAAGCCGACGTCGCCCCGTCTATCTGTTCCGCAGGCAACAGACCAGGGGATTCCAGCGGTACGCCAAGCGAACGTTTGGAGTAAATCAGTGTCTGATCCAGATCACTTGCGTAGATCATTCTTGTCCCCCCTTGAGCGGCTTGATAATTCCGCAGCAGGAATAAGTCAATCCTTCAAATACCTCTACAGGCACTCCACGATCCTTTGCCAGCAGCATAATATGCTGAAGATTCGGATTATCTTCGCGGTCAATCAGAATTTTCCACGGCACTCTGCGCAGCAGTACACGAGTCGTCTCCCCCACTCCGGGCTTGACCAAATTGATATCCCGAATACCAAATGCCTGCTGAATCGCCTCAATATCCCGTAAGCCCTGCCATGTCACCGCAGGCGGATTCAATGTCATTTGTTCAGCGTATGCAACGGCCGTTTCAGCCACGTCTTGAAAGTACCCGGATACCGTATCCACAAACGTATTGGACTGATCCACTGACCGCCAGGATTCATAAAATTTGGCCCCATGGAAATCGTCAGGGCCTATGAGATCGTCGCGTAATACCGTCCGACTCATCAAACCTGATACAGTCGAATTCAGACAAGCACTTGGAATCAAATAATCTTCTCGTGTACCAAAGGTTTCTGAACATCTGCCCGGATCGGCCAGCACCGCCAGATCATCATTTAGACGCAACCCGTAATCCGCGTTCATCTCACGACAGGCCTCAATCAATACCTGGCGAATCGCCCCTTTCCCCGTCCAGCCATCGACAAACTGAAGTTCAATCTCCAGTCCATGCTGCTGTAAAATGTATAAAATCGCATTCCGGTCAATGCCTTTGCCACGAATAATAGAAATGCTGTAATGCGGCAAGGATACGCCATACTTCCAGTCAATATAACGCTTGATCAGGATACCAATGGGCGTCCCTGCTCTGGCAAGAGAAACAATCGCCGTGTTCAGGCCTCTTTTTCTCACAATCATCTCAGCCACAGAAGCTGCCGCTAATGCAACCTTTTTGGCAGATTGGGCAAGCGTTTCGTGAAACAGTGCAATATACTCTGCTGTGGGCTCGTATTCCACTGGCAGCATTTCTGAATAATGGACTCCCGACTGAATCGCCTCTTCACGATCCTCCATCCCTTTTTCCAACGTAACCCGGC
>NZ_WUDQ01000190.1:0-6325 GCF_009827695.1 Paenibacillus sp. OT2-17
GCTGTGTATGGCATGCCGGGCATGGGAAAAACGACCTTTTTGCATACATTGCTGATGTCCACGGCTCAGCGTTTTGCAGCGAATCATTGGAACGGGTATATCATTGATATGGGTCGAACGATGCGCGACTTTGGGGAACTTCCCCAAATCGGGGCTGTTATGATGGCTGAGGAGGATGACCGGATCAAGCGACTGTTCCGTTATCTGTTCAAGATGGTGGCCGTACGCAAGGAAATGCTTTCCGAGGCTGGTGTCAAAACAATAAGCTCTTATCGACGTTCTGCTGTTGAGGATATTCCGCAAATTGTCGTAGTTATTGATGGATATCTTAATTTCCGTAATGCTTATCCAGATGAAAATGAACTGCTGGAATCTCTTTTGCGAGAAGGAGGCAGTCTAGGTATTACGTTTATCATTACAGCGAATCGGATTACCGATGTGTTTGAGAAATTCCGCAGTAACATACCGAATGCTGTTTCTTTTGAAATGTCCGACCCGAGTGACTATTACTATGCGGTAGGACGACCAGCCAAAACGCCAGGACCGTTAATTCCAGGCCGCGCTCTGGTTAAAGGGCATGTTCCTCCGCTGGAGTTCCAGACGGCATTGCCTTCACCAGGAGAAGATGAGGCGGAGCGATCTGCACGGTTACGCCGCAATATTGCTGGCATTGTGCAGGAATGGAAAGGCAAGCACGCACCAGCCATCCTCCCATTACCTGAGCGGATTCCACTGTCGGAACTGCTTCAGCAGTGGGATCGAACAAGTGGACCATCGGGTGCACTTCCTTATGAAGTACCTGTAGGTCTACAGAGTGACGATCTTGAGCCTTTTCTCCTGAATCTGAAAGAAGGGCCCAATTTTATAGTGGGTAGTCCAATGGAGGGTGGAAAAACCTCTTTTCTAATGAGCTGGATTATATCGCTTGCTTATTACACATCACCCGATCAATTGGAAGTCTATACGATCGATACACGCTATGGAGGCGGAGGACTATCTAGATTACGGCATCTTCCTCATGTTAAGGCTGCTGCCGAAAGCGAGGAAGAAATGGGACCTCTGGTACAGAAAGTGTATGATATCGTTCAACAGCGGAACAAGGAGGGGAATGATCCCGAATTGCTCCTGGTCATTGATGATGCGGATATGTTAAGTAAGCAACTGAACGATTTTATGATAAAGGATCAGCTCTCCGCCATTGTACGGTTGGGACGTGATCGCAATGTGCATGTCGTGCTCTCGGGTGTGCCATCTGATTTCCCTACCTTTGGTGTGGACTGGTTTAATGATGTCAAGGCAAGCCAAAGCGGTATGCTATTTGGAACACTAGATTCGAATGATCTATCGTTCTTTCGTATCCCTTATTCGGAGGCGAACGCCGCTGCTGGTGGCCTAAAAGTCCTGCCACCTGGGCAGGGATACTACGTACGGCGCAAATTTACCAGGATAAAAGCGGCAATTCCCTTCTCAGAGCAAGTGAGCTGTGAGGATTGGATAACGAAAATTCGTGACCGATGGCATGTTGTAGTTTGAAGGGAGGTGGCTCATAATGTTAACGTTTCAAGCTTCCAAGCAGAAGTTAATAACCCTCAGGGCGAAGGAACTGTTTTTTCTGGCAGGCGTACTGGGTTCTGACAGACTGCTTGGGGTGGAAGATCCGTTTAAGGGCTATCTAGCAGAGGAGTTGGCGGAAGAGTGGGAGCAGGTAAAAGCTACTCTTTTGGAAAAGGGGTATCTAAAGTGGGTAGATAAAGGCAAAGAGCTAGCAATGCCTCCTACCGTTTTTTCAAGAGTCGCTATCGCGGGATTATCCAACAGGGCTTGCCGTATACGCTATGTGCGGGGAGGTAAGCGGTTTGAAGGCTATCTCCATTGCACGAACGAGCGTGTAGTGGAACTCGTGAAATCCGCTGATGAACCCGATGAGTATCGACTGTACGATCTGGGAAATGTGGAAAAGGCTTGCGAGACATTGATTGATAAAATGGGTTGGGTAGATCGACTTGTGCCTGAATCCCCCGCACTTATGTTCTCCAAGCAGGCATTTAATAAAATTTACGAGCAATCGGCAGGAGAAAGTGTGTCTCTGATCAGCAGTAAACTGACCGAGGCTAGCGGAGATGCAGAGGGGGCTGCAAGACTGGCTCAGTCTTTGAGTTCTCGTGTAGCCGAAGGAGAACTGCAATTGCTGGTATGGAACGGCAGGGAGTGGGAATCACAACGGGCAGCCTTTGTCCTGTGTCCTGCAATGAACTGGATATTTCGGATGAGCTCAAGTGGTAACGGAGACTGGCTGATTGCAGCTATGGCTTCAAGGGATCAGTTTGTGGATTTATTATTAAATTGGTTGAAACAGTCGGCAGTGAATGAAGAAGTGACAGAAGAAGGGTGATGGATATGCGCATTCGAGTTGAACCGGATGTGCTTCGGGGGCTTAGCGGGCAGCTACAGCATGCGGCGGAGCAAATTCAACAGTTAACAGCAGGTTTGGAGCAGGCGTTACAATCGCTGGATTGGGATGTATCTGCACGCGAGGCGATCTTGAATCATTGGATGCAGGCCAAGCGGATGTCAGAACAGATTCATGCTTACCTCCATACATCAGGTACACAACTGAACCGAAAGGCAGAGCAGTTTCAGTCTGTTGATCACAACTATCAAACGATTCTGTCATTTGCCAGCCAACCATTGGGACGACCCGTCACAATGCTCGATTGGTCGAATCAGCAATCACCGTCTATTCTGCCTGGGCAAGCTTCGGAAACAGGCAGTCTGATTTCAAACCCGCAGTCTGTCGTACATGCCATTGCTGGTGTACAGTCTTCGGATGTAGAAACGTTGCATCAGGATATTCTGATGCAGGCGTCTTCTAGCAGTCCGCAGGATTGGTATTTTACTGATCCGTCTACAACAAGAGATCAGCCTGTCGCTTAGTTGGGATCGCGTTCCGGGACAATCTGGATCGACTGCAAAATTTACTTGATTCGTTTCGCAGTTCCCGACTTTATGGGACTTATTAGGTGGTTGTTTTGTTAATATTATACTGTTAGGTGCTGTTTTATAGTTAAAAAGTGGGATTGTTACAATTAGGTCCTTTGCCTTTTGTAGGGAATTAAATAGCCATAGTACAATTTGAACTAGATAAAACAAAAACATTTTTATCATCAAGGAGGACGCAAAAAATGGCAGGACGCATTTTAATTACCCCAGAACAGGTTGATCAGGTGGCTAACCAATTTAAACAAAGTGGTGAGCAAAGCCAACAGATCGTTTCCAGTTTGACACAGTCCATCTCAGGTATGGAAGGTCAATGGGAAGGTATGACTAAACAACGCTTCTTCCAAGAGTTTCAGGAAGCTAGCAAACAAATGCAAGCTTTCGTAACGACTTTGAACAGCATCAGCCAAGAATTGACAGCTATCGCTAACAAATTCCGTACGGTTGACCAAACGAAATAAGTTACCTTGCCTGATAGGCATTAACTTGTCATATACCACTCTATAAGAAGCAATATGTGAGCCATTCCTCACGGTTTGGCACAGGATGTTCAGGAAAAACCGGGCGATCTACGGATACCCGGTTTTCTTGCCATCCATAGATGTATATAATAAGGTGAGGAAAACTAGCATACTGAATGATGTAAGGAGAGGGATGTTTCATGTCTTTTCAACCGAATCCGGGAGACGAATTGATCATAAACGGCACAGCTTATGTGGTTGGACGACATCCCGCTGCACCCGGTTTAGCCTATGCCCAAGCAGGGCGGCAGGGAATTGTATACCAACTGAATGCCAAAAACGGAGCACCGCATGAGGCAAAAGCCCTTAAAGTGTTTTTTCCGAAGTTCCGCATCCCTGCTATGGTTTATCAATCTGAGCATATGGAAGCATACGGGGATATTCCCGGTTTGCAGGTATGCAAGCGTGATGTGCTCACTCCAGAAAGAAACGGAAGTCTGATCGCCGAGCAGCCTGATTTGCTGTATGCGGTGCTGATGCCATGGGTTCACGGTATGACATGGTTCGATTGTCTCACAGATCAGCGTCAGCTTGAGGCTTCCGATAGTCTGGCTTTAGCCAGAGCATTGGCAGGGATCGGTTCAGCTATGGAGCAAAAAGGATTGGCGCACTGTGATTTATCGGCGCCAAATGTGATGCTTCCGTTTTTTTCTGAAGTGGAACTGCCTCAAGGCACGTCAGCTGTGGAATTGGTGGACGTGGAACAAATGTATAGTACTAAAATGGATCGTCCAGACGCTCTATTGGCAGGTTCGCCAGGGTATGCCGCACATCGTACCGTCCACAGCGGGTTATGGAGTGCGTATGCAGACCGTTTTGCAGGGGCAATTATTATAGGAGAAATGCTGGGCTGGTCTGACCGTGTTGTAGTCGACAAAGCGTGGGGCGAGAGTTATTTTGATCAGCATGAAATGCAGACGCCTTGCGAACGTTATTTTATTTTACGAAAATCACTTGAATCCCGTTGGGGCAGCAAGGTGGTAGAATTGTTCAGCCGCGCCTGGGATAGTCAGGATTTAAGCAGTTGCCCTACTTTTGGCGAATGGCTGGTTGTACTTAATGCGGTTACTGAGCAGGAAATTCCAGTTGAGGCTATAGAACCGGAGCCTGTTGCGACAGAAACAATAGAATCGGCAGCGGTGGGCGGTCTTGCCAGTGAAGCTGCACCCTCTTTGTCAGCGCCTGCACCGCTCAAGGCTGAACAGGCTGCATTGCTAAATCAGGCTGCCCTGGAGCAGGGAGAGCGTGGGGTAACGGACAAGCTGTTCCGACAGGCACGTGATTTGGAGCAGCAAAACAAACCTGCTGCAGCGCTGGAAGTATACCGGTCGTTGTATCATTTTGTAGAAGATGGCAGTCCTCTGCATGTGGAGGTGTCGGCTGCGATCACAGGGCTAGAGGAGCAGTTGAATCCCAAGACGCCGGAGCAACCTGAAAAATCAAAAGCCTGGTATCGCTCCAAAGCGTTTATCGTGACAACTGCGGCCGCAGTCGTTCTGTTGGCAGCTGGAATCCCAGCCGTGAATATTCTTGCAGATCAGTCCAATCAGCGTCAAATCGAGGCGGCCAAGCAGGAAGAGGCAGCGAAGGCTGCAAAGGCGGCCGAGGAAAAGCTGGCAGCCGAGCAGGAAGCCGCTCAAAAATTGCTGACGGAGAAACAACGCCAGGAAGCGGAACAGCAGGCCAAACAGCAGGTACTTGCCGCTCAAAAGCAACAGGAAGAGCAGAAGAGACAGCAAGCCCTTATCGATCAACAGGTTAAATATGAAGCTTATCTCGCCCAAAAGGAACAAAATAAGCAGGCGGCTGCCAAGTTAGCGAAGCAAAAAGCGTATGATCAACAGGCAAAGTATGAAAAATACTTGGCTTTGAAAAAAGAGCAGGAAGCTCGTGCCGCCCAGGAAGAGGCAGCTCGTAAGGCAGCAGCCGAGGCGGAACAAAAGCAAAAAGAGTCCTTGCATGCACGAAACAAGGAGAACGTTCTTCAGCTTATTTCCCTGTACAACAAGGCGTATGCCTCTCAGGAAGGTGGAAGCGCTGCGAAGGCTAAGAGCTTTGCCAAGCGTTTTAGAACACTATATGATAGTAATCCTTCTTATTATCGTTCGGTAGGTGAAGTGGGATATCGGGCTTCCTCGATTTATAACTTTTTAGGAGATACGAATTTTAGACTGCCTAAAATTTAATATTTCATATGTTTATATATGGGCGGAATGATAGATGGAGATAGAAGGTAACTGAGGGGAGCATGTACAAACCATGAATTATACAATACAGGCTTCACAACGTACTCCCGCCCTGATCATTTACCTGATTGACATCAGCGCGTCGATGAACATGCTGATGGAGGGGCGGCGGCGTATTGACGTTGTATATGAAGCTATATCGTTGGCGATCCGGCAGATGGTTTTTCGGTCAACCAAAGGAAATCGGCTGACAGCGCGCTATCGGATTGCGATTTTGGCTTATAGTGACGACGTGTATGACCTGCTGAATGGTGTTAAGGGGATAGATGAAATTGCGGCCATTGGCTCGTTGCCCGATTTGACACCCAAACGATTCTCAGATTCTGCAAAAGCCTTCTTGCAGGCTGAACGTATTTTGCAGGCAGAATTACCAGGGATGCAGGATTGCCCTGCACCATTGGTCTGTCATATGACAGATGGGGTTTCCACAGGCGATGATCCGGAACCGATTGCGAAGCGCATTATGAGCATGAGTGTACCGGACGGTAATGTACTGGTGGAGAATATATTTTTATCCGACAGGTTGCTGGAAACGCCTATTCAGGACCCCCGTCGCTGGAA
>NZ_WUDQ01000191.1:0-6318 GCF_009827695.1 Paenibacillus sp. OT2-17
CGAACAATATCCATCGCTGCGCAGAGTAGTGCAGTGCACTGTCACCAATACCTACTAGCAGACGCAGTACGAACCATACCCGAATATCAGGGATTAGCGGGAACAGCAGTAGCGTAACGAGCACTAGCACAAGCCCTCCGGCCATCAGCTTTTTGAACCCCAACAAGCCCAATGTCCGTTCTGCCACCAACGTCATTGCGAATGAACCAATATACAGGGCAGCCGCATTCATTCCGTTTAGTGAAGATGAAACTCCCATTTGTTCCAACGAGATAGACAGAATAGGTAATAATAAACCTTGGCATAATCCAGCAACAATAATAACAGCAATTAAAATAAAATAATGAACCCGTAACGACGACGACATCCTAGCTCCTCCTGATCGAACAAATAAAATAATTAAAATTAATGTTAAGAAATGATTTGCATTTGATTCCATAATCAATAATAATTCTTATCACTATGTATTCCATACCGTCCTGCAAAACCGACAAACACATACAAATTCAGGTGTAATTAGTGTATTAAAGAATAGAAGAAAAAAATCGCCATCTGAGATGACGATTTTACGGAAAGAGCTTGTCTGGTATGTATCCGACTCCTTTGGTTAAGGAGCCTCGTATGTTCAATCCGAACCCATTCACGTCACAACGCACTATTTCATATTATAGTGGACAATCCCTGGCAGAACAAGCCATAATAAATAAGTGAGCAATTATTAAAATGCTCATGTTTTGCTTATGGACGGGCTTAATTACGTTCACCGCTCTGGGCTAGAAGACAGAATAGGAGGCATTGGGTTCCATGAGTTATCAAATTAAAATAGACACTTCTCCAATTTATGAATTGCTCGGCAGCTTCATGGCCTATGTGACTAAAAAGTGGGTCCAAGATATGGACTTGGGCCATGAATGGATCGACAAGGTGGATGCACGACTACAACATGAAGTTCGTACTGAGCTTGCTACAGCTCAGGATTGCCCTTTTAGCGATTATGACGCACTCTATGCCTGGGCGTTACTTCGACCGGAATCGGATGAAATATCTGATTATATCTCTTATTTGGACCACGGTCCGGATAAAGATATGTTTGAGCTGCTCGTTCCGCATATCCCTTTTTTAACCTTTGAAGAATCTTTACGCATTCGTAAGGTATACGCACCACTCCTCAAATTGTGGGATCGTGATTATTTTCGGGCCTTGGAAGGCGAACTACGTGTGTTGGCAGAAGAAGACGCTGCGGAAAAGCGCATGCTACTGAGTAAAATGGAGCCGGAAGCACTGGTTGAGTATGCGACAGCTGGACTAGTCGTGCCACACATGGAAGACCTGGATACAGTAGTCCTATTTCCGGTTGTCCATAATCGCCCGATTAATTCATACTGTTTTTATACCCGCACACTGCTGATCCAGTATCCAGTAGATATTCCCGAGGAGAGCGAGGAAGAACCGCCTACGCTTCTGCTACGGCTCACTCGTGCGGTCAATGATCCGCAGCGGCTGCGAATTCTGCGTTATGTAGCTCAAGGTCCTAAGTCTCTCGAAGATATGCGCCATGATTTGAGCCGTTTGGAAGATACACTCATGTCTGATATGATGATTTTACGAGTGGCTGGTCTGCTCCGTATTCACATCGGACGTTATCATAAGGAAAAATTCAGCATCCGTCCCGATGGCGCGGCTGATTTACAGGTATTTTTGGAATCCTATATTGGATTGTAATTTGAATTGTACTTTTAGTTATAACCAAAGCAGCGTTAAAGCTTTGGCTTGGAAGGAGTATGCATCATGTCGTATCCGAAGCAGCACATTTTATTTGATCTTGATGACACCTTAGTCCACTGCAACAAGTATTTTGACCTTATCCTCAACCACTTTTTCGATTTGCTTCAGGAATGGTTTGCAACTCATAATCTAACGAAAAATACGATTCGTGAAAAACAAATCGAAATTGATGTGGCTGGAGTTCATCAAGTGGGCTTTGCCAGCGAGCATTTTCCACAATCTCTGATAGATACGTACCAATTTTTCTCGGAACAATTCGGACGCCGTCTCGATTTTCGGGAAGAGCAGGAGCTTCGCTCTCTTGGCCGAAGTGTGTACGAACAGGAAATCGAACCGTATCCAGGCATGGTCGAAACGTTGAACTCCCTCCAAAAAGCAGGGCATTCCCTCCACCTTTATACTGGGGGTGAGCAGATCATTCAAGAAAGAAAGATTGAACAAATGAAACTGGCTACCTACTTTAATGAGCGCATCTACATTCGCCAGCATAAAAATGTCGAAGCACTGGAAGAAATCATCCAGATGAATCGCTTGGACCGAAGCATCACCTGGATGATCGGGAATTCTCTGCGCACTGATGTATCTCCAGCCCTTGCCGCAGGTATTCATGCTGTGTATCTCAAGCAGCCTAAGGAATGGATTTACAATATGGTTGAATTGCAAAAAAACGTGAACTCCGTGATGTATACGATACAGAAGCTAACGGAAGTACCACGAGTTATCCACGAAAGCATACAATTGCATCAACAAAAAAGGACCCTCGGATAGGGTCCCTTTTTTGTTTTTAATGTTATTCAACCTTTGATTCAGCCAAAATAGTGGTCTAAACCCTGTCTCAGGATTCCTCTCGAACGCTAAGTTGTCCTGTACCTGGTTCATTCAGAACAATTCGCGCTTTGACGGTCGATCCATCTTTACGCTTAAAAGACAACAATTGCGTCTGTCCCTTCGTCAACAGAGATTTGAGCATCGTTCCGGTAATCTGCTTTCCAGCATATTCCTTCCAGACGACAAAGCCACAGCCCTGCTTGTAGTGGCTGCACCCATACCCTTTGCGGCCTTCTATAATGCTTCCGCCGCAATTAGAGCGTGGGCAGCTACCCAAAGCTTGCCTTTGGCTCACCGAAAAGCCTGAGGCTCCATCGGAGGAGCTGCGTGCAGCGGAACCCGCTGTTCCCGCAGCACGACTTGCTGGTGCTGCTGCCTGCTCCAGCGTTGCGCTTCCAGCGCTGCCACCGCGTCCTGATGTAGCACGCCCTCCCCCTTTGGCGGCGGTGCCTCCACTCGCGCGTACATTACGTGCGCCTTCTTTTCCAGCTGCACGTTTCCCCCTTGCTTCCTCGCCAAAGGCATTTGCCGGAGCCGGTGGCTGCTGCCTCACCTTGTCAATGATGGACAACGTAAATCTTTTAACGTTATCCATAAACTTCTCTTGAGCCGCCTCTCCTTTGGAAATTTGGTGTAGACGACGTTCCCATTGACCAGTCATCTCCGGCGAGGCTAATAGATCTACCCCAGCATGACGGATCAGGTCAATAGCCATCTTTCCCTTTTCCGTAATAAGAATCTTTTTGCCCTTCATTTCAATATAGCCAACCTTTTTCAATCGTTCAATTGTGGCGGCCCGCGTCGCAGGTGTGCCTAAACCGGCGTCCTTCATGACCTCACGCAATTCCTCATTCTCCATCTGTTTGCCCGCGCTTTCCATCGCCTTAAGCAATGTACCCTCCGTGTAGCTTTTAGGGGGCTGAGTCGCCTTTTCTTTCATCTCGGCCCGAACACAATCCACGGGACGCCCCGCATCAATCTCAAACTGCGTATCCGTCCACTCGTCCGTTTTCTCTTCACCCTCTTTTTACGGTGATTTGCTCTTTTTACCTTTATCCTGATCAGCCTTACTTAAAACTACTTTCCAACCCAAGGAAAGAAGCTCTTTGATATTTGTTTTAAACAGATGCTTGTCCACCTGCGTCATTACGGTATGCATTTTGTATTCAGCAGGCGGGAAAAAATGCGATAAAAACCTGCGAATAACCAGGTCATATACATTTTGCTCCTCCTTGTTTAACGTTCCTGGCCTTTTTAACGTCGGCAGAATAGCATGGTGATCCTCAACACGAGATGGATTGCAGACCGATTTATTCTGTTTATGGACCAAATTGGGGTTGGCTTGTTGTACCAGATCAGCATAAGGACCTGTCCCCAGCATCCGTAGTGCCTTGTGCATGCCGTCTATATTTTGCTCTGTCACATAGTTAGAATTGGTACGCGGATAGGAAATGACCTTGTGTCGCTCATAAAGCGCTTGTGCCACATCCAGTGTTTTTTTGGCCGAATAACCGTACTTGGCATTCGCCTCGCGTTGAATCAGTGTTAAATCGTACAATTTAAAAGGATACTCTTTTGTCTGCTTGGTATCATATTTGGTGATTTCACCTGTTTTTCCGCGAACGGCCGCAGCGATCGCCTCAGCTTCCTCTGGCTTCGTCAACCGATCCCCCTGCCACGCACCTTTGTACTTGATCTGTTCTTGCTTAAATTCAGCCCACACATCATAGAAGGTTTGAGAATGAAATGCCTCAATTTCCTTTTCCCGGTCATGAATCAGTGCCAGCACGGGAGTTTGCACCCGTCCTACTGACAGCAGTGTATTATGTCGTGTTGTGAACGCTCTGGAAGCATTCATTCCGATCAGCCAGTCCGCTTCACTTCGTGCCCTCGCAGCTTGAGTCAGAAATTCAAACTCCGAAGCATCTCGCAATCGTTCAAAGCCTGTCGCAATACTTTCCGCTGTCAAATCTGAAATCCACAGCCGCTTAACTGGCTGATGCAACTTCAATTGCTGCTGAATCAACGCAAAAATATATTGCCCTTCCCGTCCAGCATCACAAGCATTTACGATGGCATTGCAGCGTTTAGCCAGTTCACCAATCATTTTCAGCTGATCTTTTGTTTTCGGATTCGGTACAATTTTGAACTGCTCAGGGATAATATTCCATCGTTTGTACTTATCATCGTATGCATCCGGCTCAGCCAAACCCAACAAATGTCCGATCGCCCAGGTTACAATGTATTTCTCACCTTCCAAATAGGTACGGTTATTTTTAGCCCGCGGCTCCATAACAGCGGCAATCGTCCGTCCCATATCTGGTTTCTCAGCAATAATCAACGTCTTCATTCATACTCCATTCCTTCCTGACGGCCTTCTGTTTCTCCTCCATGAATCATACATATACATGGAATGTTAATGAAAACACAGGTATCGCGGCCTCATGCAAAAGGAGCCTTCTCGCGACGAAAGCTCCTTTGTAAATTCATTTAGTCTAACGTTTCAACAATATACGTGTATTATACCATAGATACCATGGTTCTCTCAGGTCATGATTTTATACAGTCAATGAAAGTTATGTATATGTTAATTTACATGACACAAATATCGGATTTTATCTAAATTTCTTGTGAAATAATTCTTTTTTCTATAAAAAAGCTACACTAAACACCCTTTTTTATGTTATGATCATTTTATATAAGAGATATATGATTACACAACTGAATAAAAGTCATATTATATAACATACATTTCACAATACTTTACATACCACCATAGAAAATTAATTGAGAAAAATATTGTAGACCAATAAACATTTATTCATATTTCACTTCTGAGACACTCAGCTTGAAATACAATAAAGCCCCATCCGAAGATGGAGCTTTGACTGATCCGTAACATAAAATTTATAATTACACCAAAACGGTAGCGCCCATGAGGTATTTATCAACCTCTCGTGCAGCTTCGCGACCTTCATTAATAGCCCACACGACAAGACTTTGTCCGCGACGCATATCACCTGCAGCAAAAACCTTATCTACATTGGTAACATATTTTCCATAACGTGCTTTAACGTTGGAGCGACGATCCGTCTCCAAACCAATTTGCTCTACAATCGTTTGCTCAGGACCATCAAATCCAATGGCAATAAGAGCAATTTGTGCAGGGAATACGCGCTCCGTACCTGGAATCGGTTGATAGATTTTGCGCCCCGTTTCATCAACAATCCGTTGAATTTGAATGGTGTGCAGCTCTTTCAAATTACCGTTCTCATCACCTACAAATTTGGTCGTCATGATGGAGAACTCACGCGGATCTTCTCCGAACAGCGCCTTCGCTTCTTCCTGTGCATAATCGAGAGAATACACGTTTGGAAATTGTGGCCAAGGATTGGCAATCGGGTCACGCTCCATAGGCGCTTTGGTGTGAGTGCCAAATTGAGTGACACTCCGACAACCATGACGCAAAGAAGTAGCTACACAGTCTGAACCCGTATCACCACCACCGATTACAATAACGTCCTTACCTTGGGAGGACAAATAGTTGCCATCTTCCAGGTTGGAATCCAAGTAACTTTTGATGGTACCATTCAGATAGTCCATCGCATAATGAACACCCTTCAAATCGCTACCTTCAATGTTGAATTCTCTCGGCTTCGTAGAACCACCACATAGGACAACCGCATCATATTCAGCAATCAACTG
>NZ_WUDQ01000192.1:0-6305 GCF_009827695.1 Paenibacillus sp. OT2-17
TCGGAGGGGCTCTCGGTGGTGCATTTATGAGTTTATTTGAAACTGAAGCAACGGCTATTGGTGGTATATCAGGTCTGCCCAGCTTGGGATTATTCGTCGGTCCTACATTTATATATGCTATTTTGGGAATGTTAATCTCATTAGTTACAGCTGGCGTAATTACGTATTTTATGGGCTTTGTGGATGAAAAAGATGAGCATTCGCAAGTAGTGTCCACATCTGGCATGAATGCTTCTCCGAACTCGGTTGTGGAAAAGAGCCCTGGCAGCTAAGGCGTGCCAATGCCCAAAAGCCTCATGAAAGTGTTTACAAAAAAACTTGTCACCTCAGTCTTTATATGATATTATGGTGTCAGTTATTCAAAACTGCACAATCGTGGATTGTTACTGAGCGTATCGGGCAAAACCATAAGCAGGCACTATGTGTCAGTTTTGGTATTGCCTTTTTTTACTACTCCAAGCGGCTTAAGGTGATGGAATGAAGATAGCAAAGGTGCTGAATAATAACGTCGTAACGGTCACTGATGAACAGCAGAAAGAATTAGTCATTATGGGAAGAGGAATTGCTTTTAAAAAAAACACAGGCGATGAGATTGAAGAAGAGAAAATCGAGAAAATTTTCAAACTTGAAAGTACCGAGGTTTCCCGCAAACTCATGACCCTGATGTCTGATATCCCTATTGAATATGTTGAAATTTCTGATGAAATCATCCAATATGCCAAAACGATACTTGGTGTAGAGTTGCATGACAGCATCTATATTTCGCTGACGGATCATATCCATTTTGCCATAGAGCGTTATCGCTTGGGTATGGATATCAAAAATGCACTTTACTGGGAAATCAAGCGAATGTACCGTAAGGAATTCACGATTGGGACCAAAGCATTGCACATGATTCAGGACAAGCTGGGAGTTACACTTCCAGATGATGAAGGAGCATTTATCGCCTTACATTTGGTGAATGCACAGCTTAATAGCGAAATGCGCGAAACGATAACCCTGACTAACATTGTCAAGGATATCATAAATATTGTAAGTCGCTTTTTTGTAATGGATCTGGATGAAGAGTCGTTAAGCTATTACCGCTTTATTACACATCTCAAATTTTTTGCTCAACGGGTAATGAATGGGACCCCTGTACAAAATACAGATAATTCCCTTCATGATATGGTTAAGGTTCAGTATAAGAATGCTTACGCCTGCGCGGAAAAAATAAGAGATTATACGACTAAAATCTATGGTCGAAGCTTGTCCCAGGATGAGATGTTGTATCTCACCATTCATATCGAGCGTATCATTAAAAATCAATGATTTCATGTATGATCAGGGATTTAGGATTGCTACTTCTAAACCAGAAGGCAAAACCTGAATGCTGAAAGAAGATTGGCTTTTTATAAAGCTGTCTGCTTTCTGTATTCAGGTTTTTTTATTGCCCATTTGCGCATTTTATTTTATACCTTAAAAGAAAAGAGGAACACCTCATGGATCGAAATCAATTATCCAAAGAGATACTTACACTGGTTGGGGGTGAAGAAAACGTAGAGCAGGTCATTCACTGCATGACCCGCTTGCGCTTCAACCTTCATGATGATAAGAAAGCTCAGAAAGAGCAGTTGCAGAAAACGGATGGCGTCATGGGAGTCATGGAGAGTGGCGGCCAGTTTCAGGTTATTATCGGTAATGATGTAGCTAACGTGTACAAATCGTTGGTGAGCAACATGTCCAAGGCTCCGCAAAGTGACTCAGGAGCAAGTACTGCATCTAAGAAAAAACAAAACCCGATCAGCAAACTGTTCGACTTTATTGCGGGTATGTTTACACCGATTTTGCCAGCGATCACCGGCGCAGGTATGATCAAAGGGATCATTGCTCTTTTAGTGGCAATGAACTGGATGTCCGATAAGAGTCAAACCTATACGATTTTAGCGGCAATAGGTGACGGTGCGTTCTACTTCCTGCCTATTATTCTGGCTGTCAGTGCTGCTAGAAAACTCGGCAGTAATATGTTTATTGGTGCGGCGATTGGTGCTTCCATTTTGCACCCGACGATTACAGCTTTACTGGCATCTAACGTGAAGGTTAGCTTTATTGGTCTTCCGGTGACAGCGGCCACGTATTCTTCGACCGTTATTCCAATCGTTATTGCGGTCTGGCTGGCATCTTATGTTGAAAAATTCATTGATAAGTATACACATGCATCACTGAAGTTGCTCGTTGTTCCGACATTGACTTTATTGATTATTGTACCTTTGACTTTGGTTGCTGTAGGGCCGCTCGGCTCCATTATTGGTAATGGCCTGTCAGGCGGTATCTCTTGGTTGTTTGAAAATACAGGTGCACTTGCAGGTCTGCTGCTAGGCGGTACCTTCTCCCTGATCATTATGACAGGTATGCACTATGCGTTGGTTCCTATTATGATTGGATCGATTGCAACGTTGGGCTTTGACTACATGATTCCAATTATGGGAGCAGCCAACTTGGCACAGGCTGGTGCTGCACTGGGTGTATTCTTAAAATCAAAAAATGCCAAAGTCAAAACAGTGGCTTTCTCGACGAGCTTGACAGCTATTATGGGTGTAACTGAGCCTGCAATGTATGGTGTAAATATGCGGTTTAAAAAACCATTTACTGCTGCGTTGATCGGCGGAGCCGTCGGCGGGGGCTTCATGAGCTTGTTTGGTACAAAAGCGTATGTCATGGGTGGATTGGTTGGTGTGCCTGGTCTGGCGATGTTTATTGGACCGACTTTCTTATACGCAATCCTGGGTCTTATTATTGCATTTGTTGTTGCTACGATTGTTACCTATTTGATCGGCTTTACAGATGAAAAGAACGAAGAAGCACCACAAGCAACAACAGACGCTGGCGGAGACATCTCCACTGATGAAATAGCACAATCTGCTGTGTCCTCACTGCCGAAAGGTGAGAAAATCCCGGTATACAGCCCGATTATGGGTGAAGTTAAGCCGCTCAGTGAAGTCAATGACCCTGCATTTTCTCAAGAAATCATGGGTAGAGGTTGGGCTATTGAACCATCCGAAGGCCGGGTTGTTTCCCCAGTGGATGGCACAGTGTTCTCCATTTCCAAAAGTGGGCATGCTGTTGGATTGGTGAGTGATTCAGGACTTGAAATGCTCATTCACGTTGGGATGGATACGGTTAAACTAAAAGGACTTCATTTTACGCCTCATCTTAAAGCAGGAGATCGCGTAAAGGTAGGAGACCTCGTGCTGGAGTTTGATCTGGTGGAAATCCGCAAGGCTGGTTACGAAACGATAACGCCTGTTATTGTTACGAATGTAGCTCAGTTTAGCGAGTTGGAATCCGCTGATAATCAGCATAAAGTGGTTAAGGAACAGGAACTGCTATACACAGTGATCGTCTAACGGCTGATAAAAATTTTACGCCTAAGTTGAATACATGTCGTTGTGTTCAGGACAAAAAACAGCAAGTCTTCGAAAGATGAAGGCTTGCTGTTTGGCATTTTCAATAAAACCCAAAGTGGAAGCTACTTAACTATTTTATTGTTATAAAACCTACAAAAATAGTTGGTTTTGTGATATAGTAATCTTCGGATTGAAGGATCACCTTATAAAACATATTAAGTATAAGTTTGGAGGAAATAATACATGGATACCTTCTTTATTATTTTAAATGTAATCGTGCTGCTTTTGCTGCTAGGCGTATTGGTCTGGATGCAGAAAAAGCACATCTCCTTTACAAAAAGGGTATTTGCCGGACTTGGCTTCGGACTGATCTACGGGGCTGTTCTACAATATGCCTATGGGGCAGGCTCAGAGGTCATTACAAAATCAGTTGATTGGTTCAACCTCGCAGGTAATGGTTATGTCCGTTTGCTGCAAATGGTAGTTATTCCGCTTATCATGGTGTCGATTATTTCGGCTATTATGAATTTGAAGGGAAGACAGAACCTTGGCAAAATCAGCGTGTCCATTATTGCAGTACTACTGATTACAACGGCAATTGCTGCTTCAGTTAGTATTGTAACCAGCTTGTCGTTTGATCTAAAGGCAATTGAGATTCAAGGTGGGGAAAAGGAACAAGCACAGGGCTTGAAGATGGAAGAGCGTCTTGGAACAGTTCAGGACATGACCATTCCACAGCAGGTGCTGGAATTTATTCCTTCAAATCCTTTTGAGGATATGACGGGAGCACGTCGTACGTCGACGCTGGCGGTGGTCATTTTCTCGGCCTTTATCGGTGTGGCTGTGCTCGGATTGGATCGTAAAAAACCAGAACAGGCGCAAACCTTCCGTAAAGTGATCGATGCAGTGTACGCTGTAGTGATGCGGATTGTAACTCTGGTGCTGAGATTGACTCCTTACGGCATTTTAGCACTGATCACTAAAGTAGTAGCTACGACCAATCCGGATGAAATTTTGAAGCTAATCAAGTTTGTGCTCGCTTCTTATGTGGCTCTGTTGGTCATGTTTATCATTCATCTTATTTTGCTGGCCTTGTTCGGCTACAATCCGGTGACGTATGTGAAAAAGGTATTGCCTACACTGGTTTTTGCTTTTACTTCTCGTTCCAGTGCGGCGACCATTCCGTTAAATGTTGAAACACAAACGAAAAAGCTTGGTGTGTCCGACGGCATCGCGAATCTGTCTGCGACCTTGGGAGCGACTATTGGGCAAAACGGCTGTGCTGGTATTTATCCGGCAATGCTGGCGGTCATGATTGCTCCAACCGTGGGTATTGATCCAACGAGCTGGGATTTTATCCTCACGCTTATTCTGGTCGTTACGGTCAGCTCGTTTGGCGTGGCGGGTGTAGGCGGTGGTGCCACTTTCGCTTCCCTGATCGTGCTTTCCACCATGAATCTTCCAGTGGCATTGGCAGGATTGCTCATCTCAGTCGAACCGTTGATTGATATGGGACGCACAGCGTTAAATGTCAATGATTCTATTACCGCAGGTCTCATTTCAGGCAAGGTGCTCAAGGAGAACGATCAAGACGTGTTCAACAATCATGGCATGGATTTGGATGCAACGGCACACTCCTAAGTAAATGATAAACGAAAGGTGTACGATGCATTCCCCTATCGCATCTGTAGCCTATATAACACACGTACAGAATGTACTCAATACAAAGAGCCGGCCATAAGGTCGGCTCTTTGTATTGAGTTTAGGACAGTGTAAATTATAGCTGTTCACGAATCCTAATCTATGATACATTAAAATAATGTTTTTCCGGCTTGCTTCGGATGAACCGCGGTTCGCAACCATCCCGCGCTATCAAAACTAGGAGGATTTCATGTTTAATCTGTTATGGGGGGCAGCTTTTGTCCTCGTCAATTTTATGTTCTTTTTGTTATGTTTTCGGTTGTTCGGTAAAAAAGGGCTGTACGCCTGGATTGGTGTTGCTACTGTACTAGCCAATATTCAGGTAACCAAAACGATTGATCTGGTCGGCATTACCACGACATTGGGAAATACGATGTATGTTTCTATGTATATGGCCAGTGACTTACTGAATGAAAATTATGGGCCTAAAGAGGCGCGTAAAGCTGTGTGGTTCGGCTTTTTTACTCTGATTATGACGACGATAACGATGCAAATGGTGCTGCAGTTCCAGCCTACTGCAACGGATTTTGCTCAGACACCGATGCAACAGCTGTTTGGATTGTTGCCAAGGCTTGCGCTTGCCAGCTTGACAGCCTATGCGGTCAGTCAATTGCTGGACGTGCGTCTGTATGCCTGGATTCGCAAGTTTTTTCCGGAACGTCATCAGCTCTGGATTCGCGGCAATGGCAGCACGATGATCAGCTCGTTTATAGATACGCTCATTTTCTGTACTATTGCCTTTTACGGTTATGCGTGGGGGATATGGCTCGAGATATTATTCACCACCTACATCTTAAAATTTGTACTGACCGCGGCGGGTACACCCATTTTGTACATCGCACGCAATTTCCGCTTTATAGAAGAGGAGGAGCAAACCCTCAAGCCATAATGGCTTGGGGCTGCCCCTCCTTTTTTCATACTTTTTACATACAAATATAATCAATAGCGATGATTTTATCCCAGCACTGTCAGTTCTTTTGGAAAAGAGGTAAGCACTTCAACACCATCAGAGGTGACCAAAACGTCATCTTCAATCCGCACACCGCCGAGGCCTGGCACATAGATACCGGGTTCGATTGTGAACACGAAGCCTTCATGAAGCAGATCACTATTGCCTCCGTGTACAGATGGATATTCGTGAACACTCATGCCAAGGCCGTGTCCAACTCGATGGTTAAAGGCAGGGCCATATCCAGCGGCTTCAACAACAGTACGTGC
>NZ_WUDQ01000193.1:0-6280 GCF_009827695.1 Paenibacillus sp. OT2-17
CTCATCCAAACCCCTCCAGATCGTCTATGGATAATAGTTCACGCTGCAGATCACAGAACGTGATGATATATATATCTATATATCGGTAGAAAGCGCTTAAATTTATAAGTAAAATAACGGTACTGCAAAAATAAGAATATTATAGTAGGCAACTTCATATTTGGATTTGCTATGTAACTCAAAATTTTAGATATTCATGGGCTTAAAGAATTTGCTAAACTAGAAGAGGAGTCCTTACACGAAGTGGGGCACATATAAAAAACGAACGCTGAATGATGGGAGAGAAAGTATTGTGACAAACATACAAAATAAAAAACAAGTATATATAATCCACGGATACACAGCTTCGCCAGCCGATCATTGGTTCCCTTGGTTACAAGACAAATTACAGGAAGATGGAGTATCGGTAGGTATACTGGAGATGCCCAACTCGCAATCCCCCAAACTTAATGAGTGGATCGAGCATCTATTACAAAATATTAAAGTTCTACATAAAGACACCTATTTTATTGGTCATAGCTTGGGATGTGTATCCATATTAAGATACCTACAGCAAGTAAGTATCCCAGAACCACTTGGTGGTCTCGTTTTCGTTTCCGGTTTTACTGATCCAGTGCCGAGTCTACCGTCATTAGATGAATTTACAAATGGCCATTTGGATTATCAGCAAATCATGGATTCGCTAAAAGCGCGTTCAGTTATCGCTTCAAAGGATGACACAATTGTGCCCTTTGCACTCAGTAAGAAACTAGCTGAAGACATCCAAGCCGATTTCCATGAAGTAGACCATGGAGGACACTTTTTACAAAGTGACGGTTTTACCACCTTACCGATGGTACATCAAGTGTTAATTGAAATGATGAATGCAAATAAGTAGCATGACAGGCTTAGTTTGAAAACTTACATAACCCGCAAAATGGAACCGGCGAAGGGTTCATTATTGCGGGTTCAATACATCAATACAATGCCCATTTTTCCGTACACAGCTCTATAAATGAATGGGCAACCTGTTCACATTCGTCATATCCCAGACTACCAGAATGAGCAAAAAGAACGGGATACTCATTGTTTCTTTTTTCCTCTCTCATATCAAACATATAGTGGTTTCCGCACCCATCCATCGCAAACGACACAGCACCCGGCATATATTCCGGCAACTCGTAGGCGAGGTTCATTTCTCTCAAATCTTCGGTATTGAAAAACTGAAAATAACGTTCTCCATTTTGAAACTCCCCACCATTAGAATATTTCAAAAACTCCATATAGCTGTCAGGAAATTGTCCTTGGGGCAGATGCCAGCCCACAGGATCTAAAGGTTTATATTGATCATAGAAAGGAGACGACTTTGGAAAAGGGTTCACTTGTCTTTGCTTGATTTCGTGAATCTCTTGCTCGGATAGCTTTATGTTCCATGTTTTCAAAAAATTCGCGATTTGTTCATCAGTTGCTTCCTGACTTATTACAAACGGTTGTTCAAATTGAATACTCCACATATGTGCCAACCTCCATGCCTTGATGCCTCTAAGAGTTGTTGTTTATACCACAAAAGCTATTCCTTATCCAATGCCACCTGCCATGCATTTGTAATGTCTATAGGCGACTTGCTGCTGGTCTCCCCTCCACCTTCTTGGGTCCATAGCGGCGGATAATATGCAAATACCTCTCCCGGCTGAAGTTGCTCCATATCCTTCTGCCAACCGTTCCAGCGGAATGTCTGGTAGAACAAGCCCAAATCTCCCTCAGCCAACCAGCTCAAGAAACCGGAATAGGCCAGCTCAGTGGATTCCCATTCCAATGCATCTGGTGCAAAATAGTAGATATGACCGCTACGTCCGAATTTCCCTATATCCAATCCAAAAAATCCACCTGCTGCATCATAGGCCACCATTAGCATCCCCTCAAGCGCAGGAACACTTTCCGGTTCTTGAAGCCCGTTCCATGAGGTCAAGCTACCGAAAATTCCAGAGCCACCCGCACCCAGCAAGGTGATCCAACCGTAATCGAACACGATTCCTCCTGTCTCATAGGCAACTGTTCCCAAATACGATTTCGTACTCACCTGCAAACGGTACAGCGTGTTCCCCGTAGCGGATTCCGATTCGGCCGATACAATGTGATGTGAATTCCGGCCTTCTTTCAGAATATTTCTGACCTCTTCCCATGCATGGTTATCCTTATCCACCAGTTCTTCAACCGTTAAAGTATGCATGTTCATTCCCCTTCCCGCGTATTCCAAAATTCACTTTCAACCTGCGAACTGATTTTTGAAAACCTGCGTTTGATCTAAAATCACCCACTGATTCACTTCGTCGTATCCTTTTACAATGGCCGTGACCTCATGCTTCGGATACATCCACTCGGATGGTGTCTTTTCCTCATATGTACGAGTGTCTGACAATCCGACCGCATGATGCTGGAAAATATGAATAAGCGTACCGTGTGGGAAAAATACTTCAATATAACCCTTTACCTTAGTTCCAACGGGCAGTGCATTTTTGATTTGATGCCATTCCTGGTTCAAGGTGTGAAGATAATTGGACCATACTTCTTCAAACTCTTTTTTTGTAATTTGCGTATAATAGGGCTCCGTGTCATCAATCGCTTTCTCAGCTAATAAGAAATGATACTGTTCGTGCTTGCGATTAGAGGCGATATACGTGCCGTCATCCTGGATGACAATTTGTCGATAGGCTATTCCATCCGAATCTATTTCAAAATACCAGGTTCCCATGCCTGGTTCCGGACAATCTTTAAGATATTTCATAGGCCCCTCCTATTAAAAATTCAATTCGTTTGTATCACTTTTCCCGCCATAGGTTCTTGCCAAATATGCGAGATATTCCGAACGCGTCAGTCCTCCCGTTTGACGGTTGAACTCATCATACGAAATGTCTTCCGGGAATCCGAATTCGGCCAGTGCTTTTCGACGTTCATCCTGATGTAACGGATTATCCAGCGTTTTGTGCCACTCCCGCTCTTCCCAGGAGCCAAAACAGTCGGCAACGATACCTGAATAAGCACCGTTATTTGAAAATTTTCGCGAGGACTTGAACACGGTCTCCCCTTCCGGTTTGGAAACCGTGCCCGTTCCCCAGGACAGACTATATGTTTTTTCTTTTCTACTATCCGTACTACAGCCATAGCCGATGGGGAACACAATATCCTCTTCCACTAACAGCTTATGCCCTACTCGCTCATAGGCACCCCGCATAAAGGAATCATCCATAACAATCCAGGTCGTTTCGGATAATGGGGCGGATGTGATAGATTCCAAAGCTGTTGAACGGTCACGACTCGTAAACAAATATGGACGTACGAATAAAGGCATGGTCATGACACTGTTCCAAATGCTCTCCTCTGCAAACAACTGATCCTTTTGCATTTGGCGCAAATCTCCAACGACCAGCACATATCCATCTGTGAAAAGGTCTATTTCCACGCGGAAGATGTCTCCTGGGACCGTTTTATAACGCTGGTTTTTCATATGCTTCAACCGGTGCAGCTTACGATCGTAATCCTTGGGCACAAGTGACGGATATTGCTGAAGCCAATCGATGATCTCTTCTTTACTATGTAAATGCTCACATCCCGTAATAGGGAGTTTCACACCCGTTTTGCTATTCACAGCAGTAACATAACTAAGAGGACGATCCCTTCGAATGCCTGCTGAAAAGGTCACGCCTTCTGCCTTGATGCTCGAAACACTTGTGTAATTCAGCTTTTTCTCTTTGCCACGAGCCGTTTTAGGCAAAACAAATGCCCGGTCACGCGTAAAAATCTCTACATCGGTTTCTCCATAAGTATCCTCAGTGGAAGAAATTCGCTTGCGAATAACGTCTCCATCCACACAAATAAAGTATCCTTCTTTAATTTCTACCACATCCCAATGCTCTTCCAGCGCCTCCAGCCCGAAGTACGGCCGTAATGCGTTCGTTAGCCAACTATTCATCTGTTCCTCCAGTTTCGAGTACATTTCAATGCACCCAGGCTCAATTTTCCCAAAGATTATAACATAACGCAGCATGTAGCTCGTTTATTCCTACACTGTTCCAGCTTGGACCAACTCTTCCTGAATCCAGCTATTGCTGGTGGAAAGCTGGCGCAAGTCGGCAGAGATCTGTTTGACCTGCTCTTGCAATACGTGTGACTGATCCGTTCCTTCCAGAAAGCGACTCAAAAAATGAAGAAATACGTCTACCTTCCTAAGCAGCATCAATATAGGCACAGCATCAATCTCGGTGTGGCTTAAATGAACCTGGCGGCTGAAGCCCCGGCAAAAATCCCGAACTGCTGTCGTCTCCTCTGGTTGTCCCAAAAATCCTGATAAGATGACCGCCGGCTCCATGACCCGAACGTCTAGCGTACAAAATTCGAAATCAAGCAGTGCGGTTACTAGACTATGATCAGAATCCTTTACTAACAAATTGGAAGCGTTCAAGTCTCCATGTACAAGCTGATGCGGCAACCCTTCCAATGCATGAAGCGAATCTGTAATCTCTTCATAAGCTTCCCCTATTAATCGCAGTTCTTCATGCAAATCCTTTAGAGGCTCAGGCGGATGTAAACAAAAGCCCTGAACCGTTTCCCGGTTACACAACGGATAGGATTGCTGCAAAGCATAATACGGTCGATAGACTGGAGTCATATCAAGATTGAATGTCGCAAGCACAGCCGATAATTCCCCCGTAGTCTCGCCCAAAGAATAGGCAAAGCTTGAATCCTGCTCCAGGGGTGATATGCCTTCTATGTATTCGAACAGACACACATATTTACCGCTTTCCGTCTCCAGTTGAGCAAGCGTCTCTCCCGTGACCGTCGGAATAGGCGTGGGTGTCCTGAACGATAGTGAATGCTTACTCAGCTCCTGCAAAACTGCATGCTCAAATTCAATTTTGTCCCGATCCTTGTGTGTATCGTAGACGCGCAGCACTCCGTTTCGCCCACCACTCTTAACAAAATACGTCGTATTATTCCAACCCCCGGTTCGTTTCTGCAGCGTTCCGTTCCACTCCGGCCAGTGACGTCTTAGTATTGCTTCCAAGGATGTATCCTCCCTTATAAACACCAGCTTATGAATTTGCAGATATTATAACAAATATAGACGCCCATTAGAATTGGACGTCCTTGTAATCCTTCATTACCTCAACTGTTTGTTTCGGATATTTTGCGGGGTGGCACCATACGCTGTTTTAAACTTTTTATAGAAAAAACTCATGCTGTTATATCCCACCTGCTTAAATATCATTTCGAACGGCAGATTGGTATTCACTACCAAAGAATAGGCTGCATTGAGTTTAATGTTGGCAATAAGCTGAGTGTAAGTAAGACCGGTTACTTTTTTTAACTTATTACTTAAATACGTACTATTGTAATTAAAATGGTTAGATAATTGCTGTAGGCTTAAATGCTGATAGTGCTCTTCCATGTAATTCAGAATAGAGGTAATATTATTCTCCTTCTGGTTTAAGTGAATATTATGCTCGCTTTCCAATACACGGACCAATTCTCCAAATACAATTTGCAAATAAGCCTTCACCAATTCCATCGAATCCTCTTGCCTGGAATAATATTCGATTAAGATTCTACGCAATATATATTGAAGGTTCTCATTGTGCTGTGACTCAAAAATAATAAAGTGATTATGGTGCTGATGCTGGAGGACAGAGTTGGCTAGAAATTCGCCAATCAGGCTTTTTTTCTTAGATAGCCGCTGCAGAAATAGGGATGAAATCGTTTCTCTTTGCAGCAGGATATTAATCAGTATATCGTCTTCTCCCAAAGGAGCGATGCTGTGCGGCACATCCTTATCCAGGACACATACTTGGCCTTCACAAAGCTGAATTTCTTTGCCTGCTATGATTTGGTTGCACTTACCTGAGTAAACATAGTTTAATTCAATAAATTCATGCATGTGT
Organism: Paenibacillus sp. OT2-17; assembly: GCF_009827695.1. NCBI lineage: Bacteria > Bacillati > Bacillota > Bacilli > Caryophanales > Paenibacillaceae > Paenibacillus > Paenibacillus sp. OT2-17. Next base: position 5,916 of record NZ_WUDQ01000193.1, read on the forward strand.
TCCAGCATCGGAGCAAATCTATTGTGCTTGCTAATATAAATATCATGTTCTCCAAAGAAAAATAAAGCGGGCATACGGTATATATTCTGATTTATATCAAAAAAACGCTCATTCTCCGATTCTTTGGAGAGATCATTAATCACCTGATTGTTTTGCTGTTGTAAAAGTTCAATTTCCGTTTTGTTTCTCAGCAACTGATCCAACTCATGAAGGTTCATAAACACTGACTCCTCCTTCAGACTCCCCATTAACTGTGGACTGCCGCTTGAGTTTTGCTTCCCTTTCCTCTAATAGCGATTCCCAGACAAAGGAGTGCCGCAATCGTAAATACAATCGCAGAAACAAGGAAGGAAAATGAAGCCGTT
>NZ_WUDQ01000194.1:0-6275 GCF_009827695.1 Paenibacillus sp. OT2-17
CTCTGATTGCGGAAATTCTTGCATGTGTATTGGGTCTGGCGCTGGTGTTCCGCTCATCGATTTGGAGGGAATGGAAGCAAAGCGGACAGATGAATTGGCGAGGTTGGTTTGGAGCTTCAGAGTTGAAAAATGTCATGGCAACAAACCTTGATCTCATGATTCGCACAGCCTGTCTGCTGACAATGTTTAATCTGTTTACGGCACGCAGTGCGAGCTTTGGAACCGATCAGTTGGCGGCGAACGCTATTTTGTTGCAGATCCATTATATTATGGCTTACTTTTTTGATGGGTTCGCCAACGCCAGTAGCATTATGACGGGTCAGGCTAGGGGTGCCGGGGATCGTAAAATGCTGCAAAGGGTTATTCACTTGTCCTGGTTCTGGACACTGGTGACCAGCGTAGTGACGGGAGGATTGTATTTCGCACTGAAAGAGCCGCTTATCTCGCTATTTACGGATAATGCTACAGTGATTAACCTTACAGGCCCTTATAATGGATGGCTTGTGGTCTTTCCGCTGGCAGCCGGACTGGGACTGGTATTCTACGGTGTGTTTACGGGGATGACGGTAACGTATCCGATCCGTAATTCGATGCTGATCTCATTGCTCTGCTTTTTGATCGCTCTCTTCTGGTGCGTTCCCCATTATGGGAATCACGGACTTTGGCTGTCCTTTATTGTATTTGCCCTAGGACGGTCGCTGTTTCTTGTAATCTATTTACCTCGCTTGCAGAGGATATAGCAGCACCTGATTTACATCGCTCTCAAAACAAAGGATGTCCCATCCACCATGTACGTGGTGTTGGGACATCCTTTTATTATTTATTCATACGGGTTTATCAGATTAGAAGTTTGCAAAATCCTTTTATTCGCCTTGTGGAACGGTCAAGCCCAGACCATCCGCTACACGACGTCCATATTCAGGATCAGCTTTATAAAAATGACCGACCTGACGCAGTTTGATTTCATCACTTTCTACGGGCTTCATCGCATTTACGATGTTTCGGACCAGACGTGCACGCTCTTCTTCACTGAGCAAGCGGTACAGGTCGCCTGGCTGTGTGTAGTGATCATGATGATCGTAGGCTACACTTTGCGCTTCGCCAGACACTTCAAAAGGAGCAATTTTGGGCGCAGGTGATTCTTTGGGTCCACCGAGACTATTAGGCTCGTAATAAACAGATCCTCCGCCATTGCTGTCACTGCGTAATGCACCATCGCGTTGGTAGTTGTGTACTTCTGCATGCGGACGGTTGATCGGCAACGAATTATGATTTGCACCTACACGGTAGCGATGTGCGTCGCCGTAGGCAAACAGGCGTCCTTGCAGCATTTTATCCGGGGATGCTTCAATTCCAGGAACAAATGAACCCGGAGAGAATGTCGCCTGCTCTACCTCAGCAAAGTAGTTCTCAGGATTCCGATTCAGCACCATGCGCCCAACCTCAATCAGCGGATAATCCTTTTGAGACCATACTTTTGTCACATCAAATGGATCAAAGCGGTACGTATCTGCATCTTCTAACGGCATAATCTGCACATGAAGTTTCCATGCAGGAAAATCACCTTTTTTGATGGCATTAAACAAGTCTTCTGTATGATAATCAGGATTTTCACCGGCAATTTTCGCAGCCAAATCCACATCAAGATTTTGCACACCTTGCTCCGTTTTAAAATGATATTTCACCCATACTGCCTGTCCTTCGGCGTTGACCCACTTGAACGTGTGACTACCGAAACCATGCATATGTCTAAGTGTAGCTGGAATACCGCGGTCAGACATAAGGATACTTACCTGATGCAGCGATTCAGGAGATAAGGACCAGAAATCCCAGACCGCATTCGGGTTTTTCAGATGGGTTTGGGGATGACGTTTTTGCGTATGAATAAAGTCAGGAAATTTAATGGCATCCCGAATAAAAAACACAGGTGTATTATTGCCCACGAGATCATAGTTGCCTTCTTCTGTATAAAACTTCACCGCAAAACCACGCGGGTCGCGTACAGTATCGGACGAACCCAGCTCACCCGCCACAGTCGAAAAGAGAATAAACATTGGTGTACGCTTGCCCACCTCAGACAAGAAGCTTGCTTTTGTAAATGCAGACAAATCATTAGTGACTTCAAAATATCCGTGCGCCCCTGCACCTTTTGCATGAACGACACGTTCCGGCACACGCTCCCGGTTAAAATGCGCCAATTTCTCCAGCAGATGCACATCCTGAATTAGTGCGGGACCTCGCGAGCCTGCTGTGATCGAATTTTGATTATCTCCAACAGGAGCGCCCCAGCTTGTAGTCAGGTTCGTTGGTTGGTTACTCATGATTGACATCACCTCTTGAATGAATTGGTTGACTATGTGCCTTTCACTATAAATTGTGCACAAACAAAAATCAATACTTTTTTATAATTATTATAATCTAGGATTTAGAATTAGTTTAAAATCATAAACAAAAAAGCAAGCCCCATAAGGCTTGCCGTATATGCAGTATTGTATTTATTTACTAATAGGTATGCTTCAATTTTCACGTTCTGTAATGATTACTTAGATCGCTTCTCGAAGTTTTGCCATGGAGGCTTTCAGACAATATTCACCTAGAATTCATCATAAAATCATAAAAGCAGCTGCTTCCTATCAAGAAAATCCAAGATGTCCTGAACCGACTGAATTACCTCCCGACCTTCAGTCGATACGATTAAATCCGGTTCCAGCGGTACTTCATAGGGAGCATCAATCCCCGTAAAATGATGAATTTCTCCGGCACGTGCTTTCTTGTACATTCCTTTTGGATCGCGTCGCTCACATTCCTCCAAGCTGCACTGTATATAAATCTCATAGCAACCTTCCTGCTGTAAAATGTCCTTTACCATTTCACGATCTTCACGATAAGGGGAAATGGTGGCGCAAATCGTTAGAACACCCGCATGTGCCATTAGCATTGCAACTTCAGCAATACGACGGATATTTTCTTTACGGTCAGCGGGCAGGAAACCTAGATTCCGATTTAAACCGTGCCGAACATTATCCCCATCCAAAATAAACGTGTGTATGCCTTGTGCGTATAACGCTTTTTCAAGTGTGGAGGATACCGTTGATTTCCCCGAACCAGACAGCCCCGTAAACCAAAGCACCGGACTTTTATGTCCATTCAAAAGCTGACGCGCTTGCTTATCAACATCGGACACATGCCAGGTTATATTCGAAGATGGATTCATTCAGCACCTTCCTTTTTCATGAGATATTATAGTAAACAGTTTTTATGCACAGCTCAAGCTTCAGGATAGAGCATTTTTAAAGCTGTTTAAAGTACGCTGCTCTGCTTTATGATCCAACACTGCAAAAACAATCCGGTCAAACAACAAGCCATATCCTTCATCTACAAGTACTTGCTTGAACCAGAGGGCAACCTCTTCCGGCTTATTGCGGAATACTCCGCAACCATAGGCTCCCAGCACAAGATGTTCTACGCCGTTTTGCTTAGCCATTCCAAGAATGTAACGAATCCGCTCCAGCATCACTTCACCAATCCGATTCACCTGCTCTGGTTCCCGTTCTCGCACAACTCCAGCATTTACAGCAGGTGCGGTCAGGAAATCGACTTGATACGGCTTCTCTAACAATGTCCCCTGATCATCCCGAAATACCGGAACTTCAGGCGAATAAATCATATAATCTGAATAAAAACAGCTCCGCAGCTTCCGATTATGTCCATACATCTCTTCCATTTGTGAAATGCAAGGATACAACGCTGACGAACGAGCCAAGCTTTCTTCTTGAGCCTGGCTACCTCCGAGAAATCCACCTCCCGAGTTTTTGGCTGATGCAAAATTCAAACACGCTACGTGGGTCAGCTTCTCCTCTACCTGGAGTCTGTATGCCGCCTGTAACGTGCTTTCTCCCGTAATTTCCAATTTTGCAATGATCGTCTGTTCGTCTATACGGGAAGAAGGCCCCAATATACTTTTTATTCTTTGCTCTGCCTCTTGTTTTACAGCTACCAGCTGAGAAGGTGTATATAACTTCGAGTCTGTGACCGCATTTCCTATCTCTTTTGTCATATTTACTTGAACCAGTTTGATATTCGTATAATACCCAAGTTCCAAAATGGATAGTGTTTCCTGCGCCATATGCGATCGAGCATCCCGGTTGCTCCGGGAATTCATTGTATTTTTCATGATGACTATTCCTCCTTTTGCAATACATCCTCACGTAAATTTGTCAATATTTCTCCTAGCCAGTTCGTGCCACGCCATAGCTTGCGGTTCCGTATACGAGCATCGCTCTCAGCTAAGCCTACACCCCAAATGGTGTCGGTCGGACTAGCCTCAACCAGAGTGGTTCCTTTCGTTTTAAGCAGGTGCTTGAGCAAATTCGGATTTTGTGTAAACTTGGCGTAATTACCGTCATATACAAATTGCCGGCAATTGGCCTCCCACAAAGATTGGTCAAATCCGCGCACACTGCGACCCCGGGCTTTTTGCTCCCTTGGGGTAGGGGCTTGCATAATTTTCAAGGCCGCCTCTTCATCCCCAAAAAGCTGTGCTTTTTTCAACATCATATATTGCTCGGCACAGTTAAACTCCAATCCATCCACGACAAAATCAGAAGGATACCATTGCGAAAATGGCGAATGACTGCGATAAAAAAACGTAAACTTTTCCATGAAGATTCCTCATTTCATATTCCTATGCTACATAAAACGCGACCGAGGCTTAAATCGGTATAACTTGGACGGACGATGTCCAGCCGCCTTTCTATACTCATTGGTTTCTTCCACGAGATCAGCTATTTTGCGACGAAAAGCTGCGGCCAACAGCTCCTTACCTAGAATAATTTCATACACCTGCTGAAGCTCACTCAGTGTAAATAGAGCTGGCATCAGGTGAAACGCGATATCTGTGTATTCTATTTTGCTGCGCAGACGCTCTATACCGTACGCAATAATTTTGGCATGATCAAAAGCAATTCCTTGTGACTCCAGCACCTCTCGCTTGATTTCAATGGTTCTTCCCTTAAGAATTTCAGTTATTTTTACTTTGGCTGATAGATGGATGTCCCCATGCTTCAATGTGATGTCAATGTCTTGTTCCCATGTGTAACCTTCCGGCTGATTCGTCCGCGTCTCCTGAGCTACGCTGTAATCCAGCTCAAACCATTGGGCATCATCGGCATCATCCCCCGCCTGTACCTCCAAGGAATCGTGGTCCACCAATGCCATGTAAGCGCAGCTGATTACCCGCATACGCGGATCACGTGCCACATCTCCCCAAGTATATAGCTGCTCCATATAAATCTGATCCACATTCGTTTCCGTTTTAAGCTCGCGTCGTGCAGCCTCTTCCAGACTTTCATCTATGCCTACAAAACCACCCGGCAACGCCCATTGCCCTATATAGGGATGCTCCCCTCTTTGGATCAAAAGAAGCTGGAGGGTCTTCTCCGGCAGCTTCCGGTAATTTTGTTGGAGCTGATCCATTACCGTAAATAGCAGCATATCTACCGTTACGGATGGGCGCTCATATACATTCGCATCATACAGGGCCAAGAACTCCTCTTCCGTCAAGCCACTGTGATTATGTTTCGATCCATCTGTCACTTGCGTCACCTACCTGTTCATATATGGGTCATTTGTCGCTTTTGATTCAAAAGTGACGAATGCTTTATGTAATTTTTAATTTAAATAAATTGATAAAAACAAAATGTTAATATCAATACAATAATATATAAAAAGCGCTTCGTCAATAGGGTGTATAGACCTATTTTCAACCGTTTGATAGTACTATTAGACTGTTTACTGAATTTTACTTGTTGCTTATTGTCATATCATGTATGATGTTTTGGTCAATATAGGAAATACAACATACTAAACACGTAGGGAGAAGATCTGATTGACTAACCAGTTTAACCCGCAAAACAATCAGCAAGGAGCACCATCCAGGCCAGCTCCTGTTTACCCGCCTCCTGTATCATTCAAGGAGTGGATGATCAGTTTACTTTTGATGGCTATACCGGTAGTTGGACTTATTATGCTGTTTGTGTGGGCATTTAGCGGCTCGACTAATCCGAGCAAAGCTAACTATGCTAAAGCAGGCCTTCTTTGGGCCGCTATTGTAATCGTGATCTATATCATTATGGCTGTTGCTCTGTTGCCTGCTATCATAAGTTCATTGAATTCAAGCAGCTACTATTGATTCCAAGTACATAGCAAAATAACCTTCTGATGAATCAACCTGATACATCAGAAGGTCTTTAAACTAAACTGCCGATCCCATCGGC
>NZ_WUDQ01000195.1:0-6274 GCF_009827695.1 Paenibacillus sp. OT2-17
TTTCCACAGAGAAGGGAGCAAGGAACCTGGAATGGTGGCAATATGTGCACCAGACAGAGCAGCATCTTCTACATGCTTAATATTACGGATGGATGCGGCGATGATTTCGGATTTCAGACCATGAATGTCCAAAATTTGTCTCAGTTCACGAATCAGCTTCATACCATCAACAGCGATATCATCCAGACGTCCTACGAACGGGCTGATAAAAGTAGCGCCAGCTTTGGCTGCCATCAAACCTTGAGCCGCGGAGAAAATCAGTGTTACATTCGTTTTGATTCCGTTTTTGGTCAGCTCGTTACAAGCATACAAGCCGTCTTCGGTCATAGGAAGCTTGATAACCACGTTCGGTGCCCACTTGGCGATATCATAAGCTTCTTTTAGCATATCTTCAGCCTTCAGACCAATAACCTCAGCACTTACGGGACCTTCAACGATACTGCAAATCTCCTGAATGACTTCCTTGAACACTCGACCTTCTTTAGCGATCAGTGAAGGGTTCGTTGTTACACCATCAACCAGACCCAAACGTTCAATACGTTTGATTTCTTCAATGTTACCAGTATCCAAGAAAAATTTCATTTGATTTCCTCCTCAGGTTTATATAATACATAATACATATCACATGCGATGTACAATAGTTCATTTAAATGTAGCATATTGCACACGTTAAACTTATAATTAGTATGTATTACATCCTTAATTGTGACACATTTTAAATTTGAAAACAAGCTGTCTATGATTAAAATTTGATGAATTGTCGGAAGATGCTGAAATTTACCGATCTATGCTCATTTATAATATATGCTACCCCACTTCATAAGGAGGTAATCATTATTCAACTGTCTGAAAGACAGCGGGAAATTGTTGATATTGTCCAGCGTCTGGCACCTGTAACAGGGGATAAAATTGCTGAAACACTGGGACTGACGCGTCCGACTCTCCGTTCTGATCTTGCTCTGCTCGTTATGCTCGGGCTGGTGGATGCCAAGCCGAAGGTAGGCTACTTGCCAGGACGTTACCCCAAATATGATAGTCATATCGGCAACATGCTCAAAAAGCTGACTGTGGCGGATATACTTAGTGATCCGATTTTGATTTCCGGTGACGCTACCGCCTATGATGCGGTGCTGATGCTGTTTCAGCAAAATACAGGCACGCTGATGGTCACAGGGGAGGAGCAGGAGCTCATTGGAATTGTTACGCGCAAGGATTTGCTGAAGGTCATGCTGGGGCATACCGATCTTCACACCGTCCCGGTGACCATGGCAATGACGCGCCGGGCCCAAATGACGACGCTTGCTCCAGAAGACTCTTTACTGGAAGCGATATCAAGACTGATTCGGCATCAGGTCAATTGTCTTCCAGTTTTGGACGAGCAATGTAGCTCCTCAACTCCAATTCAAGGGTTGGTAGGGCGGGTTACGAAAACGGACATCATGAACGCCATTCTGAGCTTGACAGAAGAAAAAACGTAAAAGATGAATAAGGGGGCCTTGTATGTATTGGTTGGCCATGCTGACGATGCTGATTGACCATGTCGGACTTGTGTTTTTTCCGACGGATCCGGCTTGGAGAATTGCCGGCAGACTTGCTTTTCCAATCTATGCCTACGCGCTGTATATGGGGTATACCCGTACCCGAGATATGCGGAGCTATATGCTCCGTCTACTCGGGCTGGCTCTGATTTCTCAGGTGCCCTATATGCTGGCGTTTGATGTATACAGACCGAATGTAATCTGGACGCTACTGGCCTCGTTGCTCGCGCTGGCTGCTGCATCCCGCTTGAAGCATTGGGCGGCTGTAACGGGTCTGTACGTCCTTACAGCTCTGGTCATGGAGTTCAGCCAGATGGATTACGGGGCCTATGGTCTACTGCTGGTTCTCATTTATCGATACACTCGCTCATATATGATGATTGCAGCCCATTTTGCTTTGAACGTTGTGTATGATATGGTGCACCACGCAAATCTCCAACACTTTAGTCTGCTGTCCAGCATTCTGATCGTATGTTTTGCAACGGGAGAGAGCGGATTTTATAGTCGGGTACCGCGCTGGTTGTGGCGCAGCTTTTACCCGGTACATCTGGCTGTTATCGCGGCAATTCGCATCTGGCCCTAATCTACATCTCATACAACAAAAGAACCTTTAAAACCACGACATAAATGGTTTTAAAGGTTCTTTTTTATCCTTGAATAAGCTAGCTAACGTTTAGGATACCTTGTTAGGACCTTGGGCAAAAGGAAGTGGGCGAAGGGGAGCACCTTCCTTCATGTATTGCACCAATACTTCCGGAATATTGTGTATTCCACCTGCATTGACGCGATAGCCGTTCGTTTGCCCTGGCGAGTTAATCCCACGTTTCACCGTGAACGTAACATCAATTCCCAAGGAACGGCAAATTTCCAGCGTTTCCTTGGTATACCCACCATATGGGAAGGCAAGTACATTCTGATCATTGTGTAGATGCTTGAACAGCTTCTTGTCAGCCATGCCCAAATCGGTATAAACCCGCTGTTTGAACTCATCCTCGGTTTCCATTCGCCCCAGCTTTTTCGAATACACAGGCCCCATCAGAAGCGGCTTTTGTTTGGTGCGTGCTGTGTTGGAGTACCCGTAAGCATGCTGGTCATTGGTATGATTGTAAAAATCAATGCCTTCGGCATGCATCTGATGAATTTGATCCCATGTCAGCTTTGGAATACCAATGTGTTTGGGATTGCTGATCGTGGACGTAATGAGAAAATTGGTTGCCGGAACCTGATACTTTTTCAACACGGGAAAAGTGTCCGTATAAAAGGACTCATAGCCATCGTCGAATGTCATGAGTACCGCATTATCAGGAACCTTGGCTTTATGTAAAATAAAGTCGGTATACTCTTTCATCGTGATCCAGTGGAAGCCGTTAGCTTTCATTTCGTCCAACTGCCTCGTTAAATTACTAAGCTTGAGAGCGCCGGGATCAGGTGGAGTCTTGGTCACCTCATGATACATCAGGACAATGACTTTGTTTTGGTAATATACTTTATCTGGTGTAGGCGTCAGTGAGAATAAATGGCGTACCAGTCGATCTGCATGAGCTGTACGTGTACGATGAGTCCCTTTAACTGTAGGTGTGTGGTATATGCTACGTGCTTCATACACCAAAATCCCTAAAATAGCCAACAAACTTATGATTAGCAATGTTCTTTTAAAAAAAGTGTGTTTCATTGAATGACATCCCCCGCATGCAAAAAATTCTGAAAGTATAGAGGTTTATACTAAATATGAAACTAGCAAAATCTAGTCTATCATACCGAAAACATGCGGGAGAAATATCACAACTTTGTTACCTCTGTGTTGCTTTTACAGATACCGATGAAGAGGTCGGGAAGTAACCGATCTCGACGGCATGCTGGATCATGTTCCGAATAAAGTTCAGGTCGGTTGCCGGGCATTGAACGCCAGCTTGTTCCAGCAGAGCTGCGGTTACAGAGCATCCGTAACGGTAAGCTGAATCCTTGGCTCCGTCACCTTCCAGTTGTCCCATAGCAAGGTGAAGTGCATCCTCCTGAATGCCGGAAGACGGATTCAGCAGCCAGGCGCTGTAATCGTCAAAAGGCAGGGTTTCTACTGCGTAACCGAGTTGGTTTACCATAGCGATCAGTTCATCATATGGCAGTGGGTTCGGATTGCAGATATGGAAAATGCGGTTTGCGCTTTTTTGATGAACGGACAGCTCTACGATAGCACGGCTGGCGTAATCAATCGGCGTGAAGTCCGTATGCCAATCGGCTTGTGGCGCTTTACCCAGCAGCAGCATCGCCTTCATCATACGATAATAAGCATTGCTGTCGATATTTCGCTGGAAGCGTCCGTTGGCCGAATGGGCTGTCAAATTGCCCGCGCGATAGATCGAGACAGGCGTACCCGCTTGAGCTGCTTGGAACAACAGCTTCTCCGCCGCGAGTTTACTGTTCGTGTACAGGTTGTCCACGTTCAGTTCTTCTGGGAAGGCAGAAAGCTCCAATGCCGACTCCCATTTTCCTTCGTTTGCAAGATCCTCCGGTATCCCCATAGTGGAGACATGATGGAAGGATACTCCCGGCTTGGCTTGGGCGATTTTCAGCAGTTCCAGTGTACCGGTCACATTCGTGCGATCGAAAGCTGCCGAATCACCAAAATGGCGAACGTCAGCGGCGCTGTGAATGATGCCGTCGATTTGGTGCTCCAGCATATGACGGTCGACGGAAGAGAGACCAAGATCAGCTTGCTCCAGATCCCCATAGACAGCTTTTACCCGTCCTTCGATCAAGCTGGAGATATCTTGTCCAAAATATCCCGTCAATACGGACTGAATACGCTCGATACCGGATGGACCGTCCTGAGAAGGGCGTACCATCGCGTATACTTTGGCTTCTGTCCGTTGAAGCAGGTCATACAGAATGTGCGAGCCCAGATAGCCTGTAGCTCCGGTCAACAAAATCACGCGCAAGTCGCGGACCTCAGCTAAGTCAGAAGCACCAGACAACTCAATAGGATGCTCATTCAAGTCCATTTTTTCTTGAGAAATCGCGAGTGGCTTGCGTTGCGGCGTTTGTTCCGTACCTAATTGTTCCACGTATTCAGCAAGCTCACGAACGGTTTTGTAGCGGAAAAAGTCTCCGATGCGCAGCGCGCCATAACGCGGCTTCAGAATGGCCAGCACATGAATGACACGAAGCGAATCGCCCCCGATCAGGAAGAAATCATCGGTAGCGCCAATGTTATTTTTACCAAGCACTTGAGTCCATGCTTCGGCAATAAGTGTTTCGGTTCCTTCTCGGAGAGGTTCCCCGCCAAATGAAAGATCAGACGCTTCCGGCAGTGGCCGCAGGGCCAACTTTTTGCGATCGATCTTGCCAGTTGGTGAAATTGGCATGGCTTCCAGATGAACGACATGGCTTGGTACAAAATAAGAAGGTAGCTTGCCCCCAATATAAGACTGAATAACGTCTTGTGGAATGGATTGTCCATCCGAAGTGGTAAAATAGCCAACTAACATGTTCTGATCTGTGTGATCTTTGACGGCTACTACAGCGACGTCCTGAACACCTGGATGTTTGGAAAAATGGTCTTCAATTTCTCCAATTTCAATCCGATTCCCCCGAATTTTGAGTTGTGAATCCTTGCGGCTTACGTATTCAATCGTACCATCTGGCAGCAGCTTGGCGATATCACCCGAGCGGTACATTTTTTCACCCGGAACAAAAGGATTGTCCACGAATGATTGGGCTGTACGTTCTGGCTGATGGAGATAGCCATGGGCCAATGCAGGAGTAGCAATGCATACTTCACCCGGAATATTGACAGGGCAAAGCTTGTTATCATCGTTAACGATATACACTTTGTAATTGTAAATCGGCTTGCCGATCGGAATATTGACGACATGCTCAGGCACGGCACCACGGACCCGATGGGTCGTCGTCGCTACGGTGCATTCTGTCGGTCCGTATACGTTTACGATGTCGGTATCTATACCGAATTTGCTTTGGAACGCTCGAACTTGTGAGCCGTACAGCGCTTCGCCTGCCACGGTAACAATCCGTACCTTAGCGAGTTTGCGATAGCCTTCGTCTGACAAGTACGTAGATAGCTGATTAAAGAATACGGTCGGCAAAATGGTAATAATCGTCGTGCCTGTACGTGCAATGGCTTCAGCGAATTCTTCAACAGATACACGTTCTTCGGAAGACAGCAAGTACAATTTTGCACCGTAAAACAAGGCTCCAATTGTATCCCAAACGGATGCATCGAAGCTGTAGGTCGCAAATTGGGTCAACACATCCTGAGGTGTAATGTCGCAATCGCGTTGCACGACAGCTCCTAGGTTAACGACACCGCGGTGAGCGATCAGGGCACCTTTCGGTTTGCCTGTAGAGCCGGATGTATAGATGACATAAGCTAGATCATCCGGACTTACATTAACGTTCGGATTGCTTGCAGCATAGCCTGCCAGTGGCCCGTTAATCGCTAAAATTTCTTTTACCGTCTCAATGGAACCGCACAGTTCAGTCGCTTGTTCCATGAGTGCGGAAGGTGTTAAGACAAAAGGAGAACGCGTGTCTTCGACAATGTAGCTACTCCGGTCAGCAGGGTGGGCGGGATCAACAGGTACATATACACCTCCGGCTTTCAGGATACCAAGCAGTGAAATGACGGTCTCTAAGCTCCGTTCCATGAAGATAGTCACGAATTCACCTTTGGTAAGACCTTTGGATAACAAGACACGTGCTAACCAAGTCGCACGTGTCTT
>NZ_WUDQ01000196.1:0-6210 GCF_009827695.1 Paenibacillus sp. OT2-17
AATCAGTAGGTTGGGGGTTCAAGTCCTCTCGCCGGCACCATTTTTGGAGGATTAGCGAAGTGGCCAAACGCATCAGACTGTAAATCTGCTCCCTTACGGGTTCGGTGGTTCGAATCCATCATCCTCCACCAGTTTTATAGGGGCATAGTTTAAAGGTAGAACAACGGTCTCCAAAACCGTTGGTGTGGGTTCAATTCCTGCTGCCCCTGCCAATTATTCATTACTTGCGGCGGTCGTGGCGAAGTGGTTAACGCACCGGACTGTGACTCCGGCATTCGTGGGTTCAAGCCCCATCGGCCGCCCTTTACTTATTGGGGATTAGCCAAGCGGTAAGGCAACGGACTTTGACTCCGTCATGCATAGGTTCAAATCCTATATCCCCAGCCATCTTTATGCGGACGTGGCTCAGCGGTAGAGCATCGCCTTGCCAAGGCGAGGGTCGCGGGTTCGATTCCCGTCGTCCGCTTTGTTACACTCTGGCGCCATAGCCAAGTGGTAAGGCAAAGCTCTGCAAAAGCTTTATTCCCCAGTTCAAATCTGGGTGGCGCCTCCATAATTGAATATGCCGGCGTGGCGGAATGGCAGACGCGCTCGACTCAAAATCGAGTGGGAAACCGTGGAGGTTCGAGTCCTCTCGCCGGTATTAACTAAAAGAGTTCATTAGAGATAATCTCTAGTGGGCTTTTTTTATTTGAGCTTTAGTACCCCACTCATTGCTTGAGCTGAAGACACCTTTGAGTTGTATTCAAAATGCGAATAAATATTTGCCGTTGTTGCATAATCGCTGTGGCCTAACCATTCCTGAACTTCTTTCATGCTTACCCCTAATACATCTACATAAATATACTCCAGGTATTCAAGACAATAAGAATTGTCAGAAGATAAGCGATAGGATTCCTGTTATTCCTTCATACGAATCAGAAGCTCATAGAACGTGTCCACCAGTGGCAGTATACGGCGACTGGCTTTATTCTTGGTTCGGTCCTTTTCAATTTCAATATATCTACCATTCAAATTGCCCGATGTGGCGGTATGTTTAATATTAATAGTCCAATTCAATAAATCAATAGCCGACCATTTTAATCCTATGACCTCGCTTCGGCTTAGCCCATAAAAGGCAGCCAGGATAACGAAAGCTCAATTCTTTCGCCTCGGATTACTGCGAGGAGTTGATTCAGCTCCTCGGCATTGTAGAAGCTCACGACGTAATTGTTCTTTTTTGGGCTTTCAACTAAGTCAGGGAGATTCGCCACAATCAGCTTTATTTTCACGGCATACTGAAGGGCTCTGCAAATGTTCGCGTGGTAATGAATAACGGTATTGGCGCTGACACCTTGCACATTCATTTCATGGGTATACAAGGTCTGAAAATCCTCTATAGTTAAAATACATCCCTTTCTCTCGGAAAAAGGATCTACGCGGCCTTTTACAGTGTCGGAATAGGAGATATAGGAGATAAGCCCGATACTGTTTTTCATCATCTCTAGCCATTGAAGCATAAAGTCTGCGAACAGCCTTTTGCTATTACCGGATGGAGTAGCCGCTTTTACTCTTACAGCATATCTTCGTTTTCAACCGCGAGTGCTTGTCCTTCCATATGATAATTCTTCCTGGCTTCCTGAAGCAAGATTTAGGCTCTTTTCTTGGTTCCTTTTATCTTAAGCCCCGTAGGGATCCATTTTGGTTATCGTTTACCATTCTTATCTTTACAGTTAGGCGGATGTCCCGTTGCGCTTTCTCCTCTTCCAACAACTCCAGAGGGTGAACCCGATCCTTTTTCAAATACCGGTTGAGCTTCGGAATGGATTTGCTACAAAAGTGGTAGCTGAATCCGCCGATGGATTGCTTTAGCGCCCAGAAGGTGCATTTGATTTTGAACCGGGCGGTATAAAGTTCGATGATCTAGGTCGCCTCCAGTGTCAGATCGGTGCTGGCTAGAATGGAGCATCGCCTGTTCGGATTCACCAGCAAAAACCACAGTTTTTGGTATACTCTTTGGCCCATAACATATCCAGACACAGGTAACTGACGGATTATTCATTGCCATACATGCTCACGATAGCGTACTCAAACGCTGCGGTACGGCTTTAAAACAGCTCGGCCAAGCACAACCTTTGTCCTCTTTTTACGGTAGCAACCCCGGTCTGTGGCAGGTGTACCATGACGTTCATAGGCAACGGTATTGGACTTGGCTTCGGTTACCATATCCATCCGGGTGCTGCCGAATTGATCAGAGGTAGGCAAAACCATTTCCGGGACGTGCCCTAGTCAAAACACAGCATGAGGCCGATGACAATGACAACAAACCCATGAAAAGCGCCTCCAAAATTGCGTCACATTTAACACAATTGATATTGATAATCAATATCAATTGTGTTAATATAATTTTGTTCACTAGTGAACAAAAAATAATCTAATGGTGACACTGAACTTGGTCTGCAACTACTACAAGAGAGGGGAGATTGGGAAATTGGAGTTTCAAAATCATTTTAAAGGTCATCTTTACGAGCAATATATTAAAATGCTACATCTGAATGAGCTGTATACTGAACAAGAATTTAACTCGTTTCGGCAACAGGCCAGAAAGTACCAGATTGACATGCTCTCCAACAATATTACTAGTGTACACGTTATTGATTGCATTGGTGATTATGAACCGATAAATCATACCGGGATTGTGGAGAAGATGGGGTTGTCCAAAGCTAGCATTACTAAAATTAGTGCAAAGCTGCTGGAAATGGGCTTCATTATGAGAAGTCAACTGAACAGCAATCGTAAGGAGATTTACTTTAGTTTAACGGATAAGGGAAGACACGTTTATCATTTGCATAAAGAACTGCACAAAGAAAAAGAAGAAAGGTTTTACCAATTCATTGAATCCTATTCAGAGGTTGAGCTGCAGACTATTGGAAAATTTATGAGTGATTTGGTGGCGCGTGCCGAAGAATACTCCGAAGGGAAGTTTTCGATAAATGACGACATTAAAGATTGAGGAATTAAGATCCAAGATTGAAGGGAAAGAAATTTTAAAAGGGCTCACACTGGAGATTCATGGCGGAGAGATTCATGCGATTATGGGGCCTAATGGGACGGGAAAAAGTACATTGGCTTCAGCTTTAATGGGCCATCCCAAATATGAGGTTACTGGCGGTAAGGTGACATTGGACAATGAAGACCTTCTGGAGATGGAGGTGGATGAGCGTGCCCAGGCAGGCTTGTTCCTCGCTATGCAATACCCAAGTGAAATTGCTGGCGTGACCAACTCTGACTTTCTCAGAAGTGCCATCAATGCACGGCGTGAAGAAGGCGATGAGATATCCTTAATCCGTTTTATCCGTGAAATGGAGAGCAAAATGAAGGGGCTGGAGATGAACCCTGAATTTGTGCATCGTTATTTGAATGAGGGATTCTCTGGCGGTGAAAAAAAGCGGAATGAGATTTTGCAAATGATGCTACTTGAACCCAAGTTTGTGATCCTGGATGAAGTGGACTCAGGGCTTGATATTGATGCACTGCGTATTGTGGCCAATGGCGTAAATGAGATGCGCAGCCCGGATAGAGGCTTTTTAATCATCACCCATTATCAACGACTGTTGAATTATATTACCCCGGATTTTGTGCATGTCATGATGCAAGGCCGGATAGTTAAATCTGGCGGTCCGGAGCTTGCCCACCGTTTGGAGGCTGAAGGGTACGATTGGGTGAAGGAGGAACTTGGGATTACGGATGAGACGGTAAGGGAAGCTTAAAAGCCGGAGAGGAGGAACAGCACGTGGATATACAAGCTAGAGTTTCAATGAATGTGGACGATTTACGCGCATGGTCAAGCGCTAAGGATGAACCTCGTTGGCTGATTGAACGCCGCGTTCATGCACTCGAACTGGCAGGGACGCTGGAGTTGCCTAAAGTGGTGAAAATCAATCTCGAAAAATGGGATATCTACGAAAGTGGAGATTACAAGGCTGAGAATGCGTGGTCTAGTTTGGAGGAAGCGCCGGAGGTTGTTCGAGGTTTGGTTGCTTCTCCGGTGAAAGGCGGACTAATCGTTCAGTTCAACTCGGATGTAGTGTATACGAAATTGTCCGAGAGCTTAGCCGCCCAGGGAGTCATTTTAACGGATTTGCATACTGCGGCAAAAGAGCATGAGGAGCTGGTTCAACGTTATCTCTTTCAGGCAGTAAAGCCAGAAGAACATCGTTTATCTGCTGCACACAGTGCCTTATGGAGTGGTGGCGTTTTTCTATATGTCCCAGACGGTGTAGAGGTTGAAGCACCTATTCAAGCGATCTTTCTTAACGATACAAGCGGTGTGTGTTTTGCTCCTCACGTCTTAATTGTGGCAGGGAGCAACAGCAAGATCACTTATGTGGATAATTGTGTATCGAGTGGTGATGATGTCAAGGTATTGCATAACGGTGTGACGGAGGTCTTCGCGGGGGCGGGCTCAAAGGTGCAAGTAGCTTCGGTTCATCAGCTTGCTGCAACTACAACAGATTTCACCCAGCGACGGGCGGTCGTTCTTGCTGATGGGGGGGTGGAATGGATTATCGGTGAGATGAACAATGGTTATACCGCCAGCGATACCAAGACTTTGCTACAAGGCAACGGGGCGGTCTCCGACAATAAGGTGATTGCTATTGGCACGGGCAATCAAAAATCGAGCTATACAACTCAAGCTCAGCATTTTGGCAGAAGCTCAGTAAGCCAGATGATTACGCGTGCAGTCATGCTTGAAGAAGCTACGGCCATTATCAACGGCATTACAAAGATTGAAAAAGGTGCAACCCATTGTGATGGTCAGCAAACAGAACGCGTGCTTATGCTAAGTCCTAAAGCTCGCGGCGATGCCAATCCGATCCTGCTGATAGATGAGGATGATGTAACCGCGGGTCATGCTGCATCCGTGGGGCAAGTAAATGCAGAGCAAATCTATTATCTGATGTCGCGCGGGGTATCACGGAGTGAAGCCGAACATCTTGTTATTTTCGGATTTCTCGCTCCTGTCATTTCGGAGATCCCGCTGGAAGGTGTTCGCAGTCGCCTAAAAGATTTAGTGGAAAGCAAGCTCGGCAGATCATAGCAAATCAAAATGAATCTTGAAAGGTTAAAAAGGAGTGATACTAATGGCTAAAAAAGCACCAGATATGGGCGAATATAAATATGGGTTTCGCGACAAGCACCAGTCTATTTTTCAATCTGGAAAAGGTCTGACGGAAGAGATTGTCCGGGAAATTTCCCGGATCAAGGAAGAGCCGGAGTGGATGCTCAATTTTCGGTTGAAAGCTTTGAATCAATTCTACAAAATGCCGATGCCTGAATGGGGAGCGGATTTGACCGGGCTAAATCTTGATGACATCCAGTATTACGTTCGCCCTTCTGAAAAACAGGGAAAGACCTGGGAGGAGGTTCCTTCCGAGATCAAAGCAACCTTTGACAAGCTGGGAATCCCTGAAGCGGAGCAAAAGTTCCTGGCGGGCGTATCCGCTCAATATGAGTCGGAAGTAGTTTATCACAGCATGCGGAAAGAACTGGAGGATCAGGGCGTTATTTTCCTTGATACGGATAGTGCATTAAAGCAATACCCCGAAGTGTTTAAGCAACATTTTGGGACGATCATCCCTCCTGCCGACAATAAATTTGCGGCGCTTAATAGTGCAGTTTGGTCAGGCGGTAGCTTTGTATACATTCCGAAGGGTGTTCAGTGCGAGGTTCCTATACAAGGTTATTTCCGTATTAATTCTGAAAATATGGGTCAATTCGAGCGGACATTAATTATTGCCGAAGAGGGCAGCTTTGTCCATTATGTTGAAGGATGTACAGCACCTATTTATAGTACCAGTTCTCTGCATAGTGGAGTTATTGAAATTATTTGCCGGAAAGATTCCCGTGTCCGTTACACGACCATTCAGAATTGGGCTCCTAATATCTACAACTTGGTAACCCAAAGGGCTGTGGCAGAAGAAAATGCCACAATGGAATGGGTGGACGGCAACATCGGCTCCAAGGTAACAATGAAGTATCCGGCAGTATTATTGAAAGGACGGGGAGCCAAGGGGTCCATCCTGTCTATTGCCGTAGCCGGTAAAGATCAGCATCAAGATGCTGGCGCGAAGGTAATTCACCTTGCTCCCGAGACAACATCTACGATTATATCCAAATCCATCAGCAAGCAGGGCGGAAAAGTAAACTACCGAGGGTTGTCCAGCTTCA
>NZ_WUDQ01000197.1:0-6209 GCF_009827695.1 Paenibacillus sp. OT2-17
CTAAAGTAAAACAGGGAGATGCTGTTAAAAAAGGCCAGCTGCTTATGGAGTTTGATATGGAAGCTATAAAAGAGGCTGGTTATGTTTTGACCACACCTGTTATCGTTGCCAATACTACGAATTACCTGGATGTCATTGAAACAGAGAAGAAGGCGATTGAGTATCAAGAGGATTTATTGACCGTCGTAGTCTAATCTTAATTAAATGTTGAGGAGGAATTAACAATGGAAAATACAACTAAATTGGAATTTCCACAAGGATTTTTATGGGGAGGTGCAACGGCTGCCAACCAATTTGAAGGTGGATATAATGAAGAAGGTAAAGGCTTAAGCACTGCGGATGTGATTACGGCTGGAACGCATACGACTTCCCGAAGAATTACACCTATACTGGAAGAAGGAGTGAACTATCCGAGTCACGAGGCTATTGATTTTTTCCACCACTATCAAGAGGATATCCGCTTATTTGCAGAGATGGGATTCAAGGTCTTTAGAATGTCCATTGCGTGGTCAAGAATATTTCCTAACGGAGATGATGCAGAGCCGAATGAGCAAGGCTTGCAGTTCTATGATCGTGTATTCGCAGAATTGAAAAAGTATAATATTGAGCCTTTGGTTACAATCTCACATTATGAAGCACCGTTTCATTTGACCCAAAAATATAATGGTTGGTCAGATCGCAGAGTCGTAGATTTTTATGTGAGATATTGTGAAGTGCTTTTTAACAGATACAAAGATGTTGTGAAATACTGGTTAACCTTTAATGAAATCAATATTTTAACCTTGTCATTTGGCGCATTCATGGCTGGAGCTATGATGCCGGAGGGGAATGGAGAGCTTGCCCATGCTACAGTGAAGGATGAGCAGGTTTTGTATCAGGCGTTGCATCATCAATTTATTGCCAGTGCAAAGGCTGTAAAGCTGGGTCATGAAATCAATAAGGACTTTAAAATCGGTTGTATGATTGCTTATATGTGTTCCTACCCACTTACATGCCATCCTGATGATATTCTGCTAGCTCAACAAAAGGATAACTTAAGTAATTTCTTATGCTCAGATGTTCAAGTAAGAGGCGCTTATCCGGGATTTGCCAAACGCTATTTTAGAGATCATAACATTCAGATCAAAATGCAAGAAGAGGATGAGGACATCTTAAAGGAAGGCTGCGTAGATTTCTATACCTTCAGCTATTATTCCTCTACTTGTGTCAGCGCCGATCCCAACCAGGAGAAGGTGGGAGGAAATTTATCTATGGGCTTAAAGAATCCTCATTTGAAAGCAAGTGCCTGGGATTGGCAGATCGATCCACAGGGATTGAGATGGTCCCTCAATAACATTTACAACCGATACGAAATCCCGTTAATGGTTGTTGAAAATGGCCTTGGCGCCGTAGATACAGTGGAAGAAGACGGCTCCATTCACGATGATTATCGAATTGATTATCTAAAGCAACACATTGAGCAAATGAAAGAAGCGATTGCTGATGGAGTAAACTTAATAGGGTATACGCCTTGGGGATGTATTGATCTGGTAAGTGCGGGAACTGGTGAAATGAAAAAGCGTTATGGGTTTATATACGTAGATAAGGATAATGAAGGCAAAGGGACACTTGCCAGATCCAGAAAGAAGAGCTTCTATTGGTATAAGAATGTGATTGAAACCAATGGAGAGCAGTTGGATTAAATCTTAGCGCCTGTTTCATAAAAGTCATACCGTCAGCGCGTGCCAATTTTAATCGGTACGCGCCGCTTGTATTTATTATGAAATGAAAACAATACCTTAAATGGATATGCATCCCGGCCGTAAAAATGGATTCCCTTCAGGAAACTACGGAGATTGTTTATAGGTAGGGGCTCAACATCATCCATAGTATTTTTAAATTCACTAAACACATGGGATGAAAATGTCGAAATAGAAGATAGGACTTATATCAAAATATAAGGAAGTGGATACATATTATGAATCAAGTAGAAGCTGTTTTGACCGCCATGCCATTTATCAAAGAAGCTGCACGACAAGATGTTTCAATTTCCGTAATGGACAGGGAAAAATTTCTGTTCTTTCAGTCGGGTAAAAGCTTAGTTTATGACTTCAAAGCAGGCGATCCTCTTCCTGATGTACACAGAGACTTCAAAATGCTAGTAGGCGGTGAAAAGACCAGAGAGCGTTACGCTGCTGAAGTTTTCGGCATCGCTGCTGATTCTTACTTTCATCCGATTAAGAATGAACAGAATGAGATCGAGGCCGTAATGTGTATCACCTATAGTATGGATAATCAAGATCAACTGAAGAAGTTGATGACTCAAGCCGAGGATGTTACAAGCAAGCTAGTTGAAGGGATTCAGCATGTGGCGGCCCATTCGGAGGAGCTTAGTGCGACAGCCGAAGAAATTCTAAGCAATACTAAACAGGCGGTTGAGGACTCCGGTAACGTGACTGAGGTGGCCGGCTACATTAAGGAAATTTCAGAGCAGACGAACTTGCTTGGATTAAATGCAGCAATTGAAGCAGCCCGAGTGGGTGAGGCAGGAGCTGGTTTTGGGGTTGTGGCTACAGAAATCCGAAAAATGTCTACGGGCACCAAGGAAGCAACCGGACGGATTGAGCAGTCCTTGCAAGCCGTCAGACAATCGGTTTATAACATGGAACAAGAAATCACACAGATTGCGGTATCCTCCCAAGAGCAAGCCAAGCTTGTTACGGAATTTATGAATATTATTGATCAATTAAATGTAACCAACCACGGCTTGAGAGGGTTAGTAGAAAAAATCACGGATGATGTTGAAGCAGAATAAAGAATGAAAAAAAGTCTCGGTCTGTGAATTGTACATTCCGTATGGAAATGTAGATTACAGGCCGAGACTTTTTCTAATAGTAAATATTTACGAGTATTGTTGGTTTAACAGTGCAGTATCATAATACTCTTCGAAAGATTTGATTTTATTGTTTTCAAATTTAAAGATCTGGACATAGATCCCGTTGTATTTTATTTTTTTATTTTCTCCCCATGGTCCATTCGCTGTGATATCAATATGGCTGCGTGTTTTTGTCACAATCGTGTTAGGATTTTCTCCGACTATAAACTCATCGATGGTCCATTCAAATGTCCCTTTCATATCATTAAAAATGGGATTAAAGAAGCCTTTTACAGCATCCCAGCCTTCTTGAACAGAATTGTGCAAAACTGCCACATCATCAGTGGTAAATGGGGTAATTACAGCCGGATTATCTTCAACCCACAAAGAATAAAATTTGTCCGTATCTCCTAAATATAAAGAAAAAAAGTCTACAATGACATCCATGTTCTTTTTAGCAACTTCATTCTCGCTGTTGAATGAAGCATTAATAGTTACATTTTTAATCTTTTTGGGATTCATGCTGTTATTCTCCTTTATAAAAAAGATTTTGAACCATTACCTTTTCATTTGGTAGATGGCTGTCCAGCTTCTATTTACATCATTAGTATAAAATATAGGCAATTAAATAATAATAGACTGATTTTTAAGAGTGTTAAAAATGTAGACAAATGCTTCATAGTGTACAAATGTAAAATAAAATTTTGTGAGGGCTAACATGATTCGAAAAACAACTCCTAAGGAACTTCTTGCTGAATCTTTGATAGACTTAGCCAAAATACATCCAATCCAGTCCATCACCGTAACGGATATTACTGACAATTGTCAGGTTAGCAGACAGATGTTTTATTATCATTTTTCCAGTAAATATGACCTGATCTCATGGATATATAGTGATAAGGCAGATAAAATTATTGAACAATATATAGAAAAAGAGCCTTGGGGACGTGTTGCCGGGAGAATTGTTGAGTTTATTAAAGAGGATTACATCTATTTTAAAAAGGCTTTTGACGACAATACGCACTTGTCTTTTTATAATAATATCTTTAACTATACGGTTGAATGCCACACCAATTATATTCTTAAGAAAACAAATAGGACTTCGTTGCCTCCCGACATCCTTTTTGCTATAAGATTTAACGCTTATGGAGGAGTGAATGTGACTAAGGACTGGCTTGAGAACGGCATGAAGGAATCTCCAGAGCAATTAGGCGAATTAATATTCTCTGCGATGCCCTTGCCTATAAAAAAATATTTTCATTTAGATGAATAAATGCCGCGGAGAGGATACAGATATGAATTTGAATGAGTTAAATGAACAGAGTTACTCCGAACTAGAAGAATATTGGGTACATGTATTTCTGAATGAGATTCATTATCCATAATCAAATCTTTTCCGATATAATAATGAAAAGCTGATAGAACAGATACTACCTCAGAGAGGTGATTTATAATGACCGTTGACATTCTCGTACGTAATAATGTAAAAGTGCTGGGCTCAGGCAGCCAAACGATCGTATTTGCTCATGGCTTTGGATGCGATCAGGATATGTGGCGTTATATCGTCCCTAGCTTTATCGACAACTACCAAATCGTCTTATTTGATTACGTAGGTTCCGGAGAATCTCAAATTAAGTACTATGATTCAGAAAAATACAGCGACTTACAAGGGTATGCCCAAGATGTGCTAGATATTATGGAAGCGCTAGAATTAAGAAATGTCATATTCGTCGGACACTCCGTTAGTAGTATGATCGGAATGCTTGCTTCTATCCGCAATCCCCAATATTTTGAGCGCATCGTCATGCTCGGTCCCTCTCCTCGTTATGTGAATGACCTCCCCTATTATTATGGAGGCTTCGATAAGAGTGACATCGATGAATTGCTTGATATGATGCAAATGGACTTCATTGGCTGGGCTAGTTACCTGGCACCCATTGTTATGCAGAATCCTGAACGACAGGAATTAACCGAAGAGTTGGAGAAAACCTTTTGCTCAAGAGACCCTCATATTGCACGACAATTTGCGGAAGTGACTTTTTTTTCGGATTGCCGTGTCGATCTCCAGCATGCTTCGATTCCTACACTGATTCTCCAGTGCTCGGACGATAGCATTGCTCCGATTGAAGTAGGGAATTATTTACATACTCATCTTAAAAACAGCAGGCTTCAACAGATGAGGGCAAAGGGGCATTATCCTCACTTAAGTCAACCTGGAGAAACAAGCGATCTGATTAAAGAGTATTTAGCCAGTGTGTAATATCAGGAGAAAGGCAGTCATGAAATGGATATTCAATTAGATAAAGCTCCCTGTGGATATTTCTCAATCTCGGATTCTGGCTTCATTCAATCGGTAAACCAAACTTTATTGGATATGCTACTTTATGACCGTAATGAATTGCTCGGACGGCCGATTGAATCCACAATGTCTGTTACCAACAAGCTATTTTTTCATACTTATTTTTATCCCTATATTCAGTTGTACGGGCATGTCGATGAGATGTACTTTTCGTTTCGGACAAGTGATCGACAGGATGTGCCTGTACTTCTAAACGGGGTGCGCCAGGAACGCAACGGAGAAACTGTTATTGATTGTGTAGTGCTTATGATGCGTAAGCGAATTGAACATGAGAGAGATATTCTGCAGACCAAAACCAAGCTTCAGGAATTATATCAGGCTACGAATGAAGCGAACCAGAAGCTTGAACGGTTGCACGAAGAATATGAAATCAAACAGCAGGAGCTAGAAAGGATTAATCTCCAGCTTGAAACGATGGCATCAACGGACCCGTTAACCGGTCTTAAAAATAGAAGGTATTTCCAAGATCAATTACTAGCTAGCCTCGCGTCTTTTCGTGAGAGTGGAATATCTTTTTCGCTGCTTATCATTGATATTGATCGATTTAAAAGTATTAACGATACTTATGGTCATCCAGTGGGCGACCTAGTGCTTACGAATCTGGCAGAATTACTGCAATCCATGTCACGGGATAGGGACATTGTCGCTCGGTATGGCGGCGAGGAGTTCGTAATTATTCTTCCGGGCAACGATCAAGAAGAAGCTATTCTTACAGCGGAAAGATACCGCTCCACGACGGCCTCGATGGATTGGGGAGAATATGCTATTACTGTGAGTATTGGTGTGGCAACGGTTACGCAAGAGGATACGGAACAAACGATTGTTCATCAAGCGGATTTAGCTCTGTATGCTTCCAAAAGTGGCGGGAGAAATCGGGTCACTCATTCAGCAAATCTCGTAAAGGGATAGATATAAAGAGGGATAAAAATGGGGAAAGCGTACAAGCTGGACTGTGATACCTGTACTTATACTGAGAACATATTTGTAGGATTTGGT